>CAMHCL010000005.1 GCA_946183625.1 uncultured Lachnospiraceae bacterium | reverse complement strand
ATGGAGATTCTTATTCAAAATATGTTCTGCATTATAATAAATATGGTAAAAATGAAGGCCGAATTGCATTTACTGATCTGAGTCGTTTGTTGAAGGTTTACTCAAATGATTATTATATGAATAAATATGGTGATCTTAGGGCAGCATTTGGTAATGATCAGAATAGATACATAAAGCATTATTTAAATAATGGAATAAAGGAAGGCCGTAAGGCAAGTTATACATTTGACGTGAATGCTTATAAGTCAAATTATGCTGATCTTCAGGCTGCATTTGGTAATGATAATCAGAAGTATGTAGATCATTATATTAATTATGGTGAGAAGGAAAACAGAGTTGCTTCTATTACGTATAATGATGCAAAATCTGTTTTTGATGCCAATTACTATGCTTCAAATAATGCTGATTTAAGGAATGCCTATGGTACAAATTATAGTCTGCTATTAAATCATTATATGAAGTATGGTATTAAGGAAGGCAGAGCTGCCAGCGGAATGTTTGATGTAAATATATACAAATACAATAATGCGGATATCAATAATGCATATGGAAACAACAACCAGGCTTGTCTGGAGCATTATTTAAAATATGGTCGCAAAGAAGGTAGAAACGCCGGATTCAAAAAGGAAGAAGTTCAGCTTATATTTAATGCTAAGTATTATAGTCAGAAATATCCGGATCTGGCACAGGCCTATGGTACTAATTATACAAAACTCCTTAATCATTACATTAATTATGGTATTAAGGAAGGAAGACGTGCTTCAGCTACATTTGATGTAAATGCTTATAAGAAGTATAACGCTGATTTGTACAAGAAGTATGGAAATGATAATTATTCATTAATTAAGCATTACCTGAAGTATGGACGTAAGGAAGGTAGGAAATGTACTCCGTAATGTTCAGTCTTTAGTAAGTCAGCTTATAGAAACGGAGGTGGGGTATGGAAGAACATAAGATCCTGCTTGAGACGATTCTCGAACTCCTGGCGGAGAGAAATCTACCTCAGATCAGAGAAAAGCTTTATGAACTGAATCCTATTGATGTTGCTCAAATTTTGGGTGAAGTTCCTGAAGAAAAGCTCCTTATACTGTACCGTATCCTCCCTAAAGAAAACGCTGCAGAGGTATTTGCAGAGATGGATCCGGATGAACAGGAAACTCTGATTAAGGGATTTAATGATCGAGAGATCCGTGAAGTAATTGAAGAAATGTACGTGGACGATGCGGTTGATATGCTGGAAGAGATGCCTGCTGTTGTAGTAAACAAGGTTCTCAGGCAGGCCGCACCGGAGACACGCCAGGTTATTAATGAGCTTCTGAAGTATCCAGAGGATAGTGCTGGAAGCATTATGACAACAGAGTATATGAGTCTTAAGTCGAACATGACTGTAGACGAGGCCTTTGATCGTATTCGTAAGACTGGTGGTGATAAGGAGGATATATATACCTGTTACGTTATTGATACCAGCAGACGTCTGCAGGGTATCGTTACTGTAAAAGAGCTGCTGCTTAATTCCAAGTCTTCAGTGATAGAGGATATCATGACCACAAATGTGATATCTACCCATACTCTGGACGACCAGGAAGAGGTGGCTAAGACTCTTGCGAGATATGACCTTACTGCTATTCCTGTAGTAGATAAGGAAAACAGATTAGTCGGAATAGTTACCGTCGACGATGCTATCGATGTCATCCAGGAAGAGAATACGGAAGATATCGAAATGATGGCTGCTATCACGCCTACAGATAAGCCATACATTGATACGGGATTCTTTGAAACCTATAAGAAGAGGATTCCATGGCTGCTTCTGCTGATGATATCAGCTACATTTACAGGAGCTATCATAACTAAATATGAAAATGCTCTTGGTGCATATGTTGTTCTGACGGCGTATATACCAATGCTTATGGATACAGGCGGTAATGCAGGTTCCCAGGCGTCGGTTTCTATAATCCGTGGACTATCACTTGACGAGATACAGTTTTCGGATATATTCAGGATACAGGGAAAAGAATTCTTAGTTGCGCTCCTATGCGGTGTAACGCTGGGAACTGCAAACTTCATAAAGCTGCTGGTGATCGATAAGATATCAGTGATCATAGCAGCAGTAGTATGTCTTACATTACTGTTTACAATAGTGGTTGCTAAATTTGTAGGATGTTCGCTTCCTATACTGGCAAAGCGTATCGGATTTGATCCGGCAGTTATGGCCAGTCCTTTTATCACCACAATAGTAGATGCCATTTCGCTTATCATTTATTTCCAGCTGGCATCACATATTCTTAATATTTAGTGATATAGTTAAAAGACGTTAGTAAATCATAATGAAATATAATAATAAAAGAGGATAGAATAAATGGAGAGATATGATTATCTTATAATTGGGGCAGGCCTTTATGGTGCAGTCTTTGCTCAGCAGGCTAAAGAAAAAGGCAAGACGGTTTTGGTGATTGACAGACGTGATCATATAGCGGGAAATGTTTATACGGAAGATGTTGAGGGCATCAAGGTCCATAAGTACGGTGCACATATATTTCATACCAATAATAAGCAGGTATGGGAGTATGTGAATAAGTTCGCTGAGTTCAACAGATTCACGAATTCTCCTGTTGCAAATTATAAAGGAGAGCTATATTCACTTCCTTTCAATATGTATACGTTCAATAAGATGTGGGGAGTTGTAACTCCTGAAGAAGCTAAGGAGAAGCTGGAAGAGCAGAGAGCTGAAATTCCTAAGGATAGAGAACCAGTCAATCTGGAGGAACAGGCAATATCTCTTGTAGGCCGCGACATATATGAGAAGCTTATTAAGGGTTATACTGAGAAACAGTGGGGCAGAGACTGCAAGGACCTGCCGGCATTTATTATTAAGAGACTTCCGGTAAGATATACCTTTGATAATAATTACTTTAATGCTCTTTATCAGGGTATTCCGATGGGCGGATATACCGGAATGGTTGAACATATGCTTGAGGGCATTGAAGTAAAACTGGGTGAGGATTACCTGGAGAACAAAGAAAAATATGATGCAATTGCAGATAAAATTGTGTATACTGGCGCTATAGACCAATTCTTCGACTATAGCAAGGGCTATCTGGAGTACCGTTCAGTAAGGTTCGAGAACGAGCTTCTGGATATGGAAAGCTTCCAGGGAAATGCTGCAGTGAACTATACCGACAGAGAAACTCCTTGGACCAGAATCATCGAGCACAAGTGGTTCGAATTTGGTAAGGATGAAGATGGAAATGATCTTCCTAAGACTGTTATCTCAAGAGAGTACAGCTCTGAATGGAAGCCGGGAGATGAACCATATTATCCTGTGAATGATGAGAAGAATGGCAAGCTTTATATGGAATATAAGAGTCTTGCAGAGAAAGAGAATAACAGGCGAAAGGCAGAGGGTAAGCCTGTTGTTATATACGGCGGAAGACTTGGAGAGTACAAATACTATGACATGGATCAGGTTATAGCCAGAGCTCTTGAAGTATCTGCTGAGGAACTAAAGTAGATGGTTTTTAAGATTATTTAGTGGAGGGTTTAAAATTATGAGATGTCCAAATTGTGGTTCTGAGATTCCAGATGATTCTGATTCTTGTTTCATTTGTGGAGCAGCATTGGTAGCTCAGACTGAGCAGCTTTACAGCGCAGCAAGACCGAATCCTCAGCAACAGCAGCAGGATGCGGTGATCATTAAGGATAAATCACCAGGAAGAAAATTTATACCGATCATTATTATAGCGGCAGTTCTTCTGGTAGGATTGATCGTTCTGATCTCACAGGGAGCATTTGCTAATAAGTCAGGTACTTATACTTCAGACCAGCTTGAGATAGCTGTTGTCAATTATGTGGAGAATAATGATCCGGATATGGCTTATATGGCCAGACAGATGGAGTATACCTGCGAGATAGTTATCGAAGGTAAGAAGGCTGAGCTTATCATGACTGTTGCAGGCGGTGGACAGAGTATGGAAGCTGTTCATTATACTGGAAATGTTGTTTTCATCGGCAATATGGCTGTGTTTACTTTTGATGGACAGGGATCCATGGTTGGTAAATATAATCATTCAGCAAAAGCTATAACACTTTCTCTTGAAGATCAGTTTGCGAGCCAGTATGGCGTAAATGAATTCATCTTTAAGAAGGGTGGAAATTAATATTAAATATGTAAGCCACTTCAATTTTTAATTGAAGTGGCTTTTTACGTTTATTTTTTTGGAAAAAAACAAAAACAAATGCAACACTTGTCACATTAACCAACACTATAAGGATATAGACGTCTTAATGGGGGAGAAAAAAGGAGAACGTTATGGAGGATAAAAATAGGATCGTATATCTTGTGAAACAGGCGAAAAACGGTGATTCACATAGTTTTGCCCAGTTATATGAGATGTATTACAAGGATTTATATAGGACGGCGCTATATCGCCTGGGTAATGTTCAGGATGCAGAGAATGCGGTGAGTGACGCAGTTGTGGATGCTTATGTAGGAATCAAGAATCTGAAGGTTGAGGAAGCATTCAGGCCATGGTTATTCAAAATACTTCACAACAAGATCAACAAGCAGATCAGTGAATACGTGAAGAACAGAGAACATATGGAGTCGGATACCGTAGAAGATATGGCGGAACGTCTTGAGAGCAGAAACAGGGAAGTTGATACTGCTATAGACAAGAGTCTTATAGAACAAGCTTTCCAGGCTCTGAATGATAAGGACAGACAGGTTGTCACCTGTATGATATACGGTGAAATGAATTCGAGAGAGATTGCGGAAACGCTTCATATGAATCAGAACACAGTGAGATCCATCTATAACAGAGCATTGGATAAGATGAAACGTGTTCTGGAGAAAGGAGAAGTATTATGAATAACAATGACGTAGAGAACAGACTTAAAACTGATGTTGGCATTCCGGGATCATTAAAACCGGAGAATATAGAGAAGAAACTTGAAAAGATAGATGTAAATAATACAGTTCCAGTTGATCCTGTTGGTGACGGAACAGAATTTAAAGAAGAGAAGAAGAAGCCGAATATCCTATTATATTCATTGGCTGCTGCAGCTGTCATTCTTTGTGTAGCAGGCATAAGTATTATCGGTATGAGGGCGTATAAAGCTGTCAAAGAATTGGACAAGAAAATGGTGAATAATAATGAGGTTTTCAGTACTACTGAAAGTACGGCCGGTTCCGAATCTACGACTGAGGCAGCTCCTCAGGATTCATCTGATCAGACTGCTGCCGCTGATAGTTCCGTTGATGAAGACAGTAATTATCATAAGGCATATACAATTCTTTCTGCATTTCAAAGTCAGTATACATATTATGATGATGTAGATTATGCAGTAGAGGAAGGTGATGATGTGGTATACGAGGCTGAGTCTGCTGATGGAGCAACACTTAATTTAGCAGGAAGTGATACAGCGAAATATACTACTGAAGCAGCAAGCGAAGAGAATCATGACTACACAGAAACAAATGTAAGAACCCAGGGAGTTGACGAAGGAGATATCGTTAAGACTGATGGTGAGTATATATATTCCTATGTGGCTGATACTGAAACAATCAATATCTATAAGGTAGATGAAGGTAAGTTCAGCATGGAGAGTTTTATCAATGTCACCAGTGATATCATGGAGGGAAGAGAACTATACATAAATGGAGACAGACTGATATTCCTTGGAAATTCAGATTACAATTATTATGGTGATTTAGATTTAGATTCAGTAACTGCTATATATGATATATCCGACAGAAAGAACCCTAAAGAGCTCGAGGTTCTTCATCAGGATGGATATTTAAGCACATCGAGACTTGTTGACGGAATCCTCTATACATTTTCTTATAAGTATGTTTATACAAATGATTGTGAAGAGGATGATATAGAAACATATATCCCTCAGGTTGAGGATGTTGTAATAGCAGATGAAGATCTGGTGGTTCCAGAGACATCTTATTCAAATGGTTATGTAGTTGCTACAAGTGTAAAGGTTGACGATGCAAAGTATGTTCAGAAGCACGCATTTATGGTTCCGGATAATACCCTTTATATGAGTACAGATAATATCTATTTCTCAGTAAATGAGTATGACTGGAGAAATTTCAGCTACATGAATTCTACAAGAATCCTCAAGGTTTCCTATGATGAAGGCAGACTTCAGGTTGAGGGACAGGGAGCAGTGCCTGGAAATCTTCATGACGATTACAGCATAGATGAGTATGATGGATACTTAAGACTGGTTACCACATACTATAATAATGGAACATATAATGCACTCTATATCCTTGATGGCGATCTGAAGAGAGTCAGTGTTATAAAGAGGATTGCAGAGGGTGAAGAAATACAGTCTGCAAGATTCATGGGAGACAAGGTATTCTTCGTAACCTTCAGAAATACGGATCCACTGTTCTCAGTTGATCTTTCAAATCCAAATAAACCTGAAATCGTTGGATTCCTGGAACTTCCTGGATTCTCAGCTTACCTGCATCCGTACAGCGAGAATCTGCTTCTCGGTATAGGATATGAAGGTGATAGTGCAGGTCTCACTGGTGGAATAAAGATGTCAATGTTTGATATATCTGATGCATCAGATGTTAAGGAAATTGATAAATATGTTATAGAGGATGCCGACATGGCATCAGTTATAGACGATCCAAATACACTTATGCATGACAAGAAGGACGGATATATCGGATTTGCAGTAAGTGGATACAGGGATAGAGAAACTAAATACATGGTATATGATTACGAAGACGGTTTTGAAGAAAAGCTTGAATTCAGAATTCCTAATAGTTCCTGGGATGAGATGACATACCTTCGAGGAGTGGTAATTGATGGATATCTCTATGTGATAAGAGAGGATAAACTGGTATCCTTCGATACAGAAAACTTTTCAGTGATTCAGGAAGAATGATAGCTTGTTTACAGCACACTTTTATGATAGAATTTTATGTGATGGGGCTTATTCATCTGGGGTCATAAGAGGACGTAGTATGATGGGAGTTTCGAGAGGTAAGAATATATCAGAAAGCGTACGTAAAGCCGTAAGACTAGGCATACTGTTTGTGTGTCTTAGTCTTGCGGTTTTTTGTTATCCGATTTATAACTTGAAGGCTAGTTCGGTGTCAGGAGGTAACGAGGGAGATCTGGCAGTAGATCCGCTTCATAGTGATGGATATTCGACGGTTCTTTATGATAATACCAATGGACTTCCAACATCAGAAGCCAATGCCATAGTTGAGACAGAAGAGGGATTCATATGGATTGGAAGTTATAGTGGACTTATTAAATATGACGGCAATACATTTGAAAGAATTGACTCTACAACCGGTATTACCAGTGTTGTCAGCCTTTTCGTGGACAGTAAGAATCGACTGTGGATAGGTACTAATGATAACGGCGTAGCTGTAATGGATAAGGGCGACGTTACATTTTACAATCACATCGAGGGAATGAAGTCTTCCTCTGTCAGAGCTATTGCTGAGGACCGTGATGGTAATATCTTCATAGGTACTACCGATGGACTTGGAATGATCGACACTGACATGGAGTTCCATGTGATAAATGAGCCTCAGGTTAATGGCGAATTTGTACATGAGCTTAAAGCGAACGATTCTGGCACGATTTATGGTAATACTCTGTCAGGCGCTGTATTTGTTATCAGAGATCGTAAGGTGGTTAACTTCTATGATGCTGAGAAGACAGGTGCAGGTACTATAACAACAGTTACTCCTGATAATGATCATCCAGGATTTCTTTACATGGGTAATGAGAGGTCTGAACTCTTTTATGGTGTTCTCGGTGATGAAAGCAGCATCAAGGAGATAGATGTGTCTCCACTTGAGGGTATCAATCGTCTTGAAATGTACCAGGATCAGGTATGGATATGTGCTTATAACGGAATAGGATTATATGGGGATGGTAATTTCAATACTATAGAGAATGTCCCAATGAATAATTCTGTTGATGATATTCTGGCTGACTATGAGGGCAATATGTGGTTCACATCCTCAAGACAGGGCGTGATGAAGATAGTTCCGAATAAGTTCATGGATATCAATGAACGCTATGGTCTGGACAAGATGGTCGTTAATTCTACCTGTGTAACTGATGACATGCTCTTTATGGGAACAGATGAAGGACTGGTTGTTGTTGATAATGAGAAGAAGGTCGATAAGATACCTGTTGATAAGGTTGTCAGCTCCAATAATGACTTAAAGGATTATGATGATTTTATTGAACTTATGGGCACATCCCGTATCAGATCTATTATCAAAGATTCACAGGGAAGAATGTGGCTTTCTACATACAGTGAGCTTGGACTCGTGATGTATGATCATGGGTCTGTATACACATTTAACTCTGAGGATGGAATGCCTTCAGACAGAATAAGAGTAGTTACAGAACGAGAAGATGGCAGCATTATGGCAGCCTGCAGCGGAGGCGTTGCATTTATCAAGAATAACAAGATCACAGAGGTTCTGAATGAAAAGAGTGGACTTGCTAATTCTGAGATACTTACTATCTGCAATGGTGATGACGGGAAGATATACCTGGGTTCAGATGGCGATGGTATATATGTTATCGAGGGTTCAAACATCAGGAATATAGGAGTTGATGAAGGACTTAGCTCAGCGGTTGTTCTTAGGATAAAAAGGGATGCCAAAAGAGGTATTTACTGGGTTATAACCAGTAATGGCATTGCCTATATGAAGGACGACAAGATCACGAACATTCAGAAGTTCCCATATTCCAACAACTTTGATCTGTATGAGAACAAGAATGACAAGATGTGGATACTCAGTAGTAATGGTATCTATGTAATAAGTGTGGACGAGCTTCTGGAAAATGGTGACGAGATTGCTCCTGTTTATTACAACATGGACAATGGACTTCAGTATATCGCAACAGCAAATTCTTACAGCTATCTTGCTGAAAATGGTAATCTGTATATATCAGGTGGAGCCGGTGTTTCCAGAGTGAATATAGATGAACCTCTGGAGAATATCGATGAGTTGAAGATTGCGGTTCCTTATGTTGATGTTGATGGAAAGCTGATCTATGCTGATGATGATGGCAGGATAAATATTCCGGCAAGCACAAAGAGACTTACTATATATCCTTATGTATATACATATTCTCTTATAAATCCGGAAGTCAGCTATTATCTCAAAGGCTTTGATAAGGATGTGATGACTGTTGACAGGACAGATCTGGAACCTGCGGTATATACCAACCTGGAAGGTGGAACCTATAAGTTCGTCATGAATCTTCATACATCTCTTGGAGAGGGCGACAGAAAGTATGAGGTTACTATCTCCAAGAAGAAGGCCATATATGAGAAGTTATGGTTCAGACTCCTGTTTGGCGCAATTGGTTTAGGCTTCATAGCAATGATGGTTGTTTACTATGTACGTAGAAAAACCAGAGCTCTCGTAAAGAAACAACAGGAAAACCAGATCTTCATCAGAGAGATGATCGAAGCATTTGCGAAGACTATCGATATGAAGGACAAGTATACAAATGGTCATTCCACAAGAGTGGCAGAGTATACAGCTATGCTTACCAAGGAACTGGGATATGATGAGGAGACAATCGAGAAGTATTACAACATAGCCCTCCTTCATGATATCGGTAAGATTGGTATACCACCTGAAGTGCTTAACAAACCAGGCAAGCTTACAGATCAGGAATTCAATATCATCAAGTCTCATTCGGCTCAAGGTTATAAGGTTCTTAAGGACATAAGTATTATGCCGGAGCTTGCTATAGGAGCCGGAGCGCATCATGAGAGACCGGATGGTAAAGGCTATCCTAAGGGACTCAAGGGTGATGAGATACCAAGAGTGGCACAGATAATTGCAGTGGCCGATACATTTGACGCGATGTATTCTGACAGACCTTATAGAAAGAGAATGAATTTCGATAAGGCAGTCTCTATCATCAAGGAAGTATCGGGAACCCAGCTGGAGCCAGATGTAGTAGATGCGTTCTTACGTCTGGTAGACAAGGGTGAGTTCAAGGCACCGGATGATCACGGCGGCGGAAGTACAGAGGATATTAATAATATCCACAAGAAATTCGACGATAACAAAGACAAGGCTAACATTAGTGATGGTAAAAATGAAACTAAGAACAATGAGGGGGAACAGAAGGAAGAATAGGAAAAATCACTAATTCAACTGAACAATTTGAGACAGATTTCACGAAAATGATTTTGCTTCTTACTTTTGAAAGATTATAGTGTTAAACTAAAACGTGAACAGAGGATTTTTGCAAAAGAGGTGTAAAGATGTTTGAAGTAGGAGATTATATCATTTACGGAAACAACGGAGTTTGCAAGATAACTAACGTCGGACCTATGGATATGCCAGGTGTTCCAAAGACCAGGCTGTACTATACCATGACGCCTTGTTACATCAGAGACAGTTCTATATTTACACCGGTAGACAATGATCGAGTCGTAATGAGGAAGGTAATGTCAAGACAGGAAGCTGAAAAGTTTCTTGAAACAGCAGAGGATATCGCAAAGCTCGATATCAAGGAAGAAAAGCATAGGGAACAGGAGTATAAGGCAGCCATTCTTACATGTGATCCTACTGTACTGGTTGGAATAATCAAGACCATTCAGGACAGAATGCAGGATCGTATAGCTGAAGGTAAGAAGGTGACGGCTTCGGACACGAAGTATATTCATATAGCAGAGGACAGTTTGTATGGAGAACTTGCCATATCATTTGATATGGAGAAGGACGACGTAAAGGCATATGTTAAGGATCGGATAGATATCTGAAATTCAGTTGTAAAATGGCAGGAGAACCCCTAAAACAGGGGTTCTTTTGTTTGCTTGAAAATACATAGAATGATATAATAGAATATTATACTTTGAAAGCAATTCTGCTTTTTAAATGATGATATTGATTGATATAAAAGGGGCTAATAATATGCGTAGAGATAAAATATATATATCTGTGATTTTATTTTTGATGATGCTTTTGGCTGTTGCGGGAATTCGACTGGTTAGACAGAGACGGAGATTTAATAATTCCAAAAGAATAGCATTATTTAATAATGAGGAAAATTATAGTGATATAAGATATCACGTAATCCCACATAGAGGGGCTTCAGGAGAAGAGAAAGAACATACATATGCTGCGTATGATCTGGCATGCGATTATGGCGCAAAATATTTGGAACAGGATTGTGTTTTTTCTAAAAATGGGACGTTGTATGTGTCACATGATCTGACTGCAAATACATCGACAGGAAAAAGGGAGACAATAGCCGAACTTGATAATGATACTCTGGATAAAGCAGGAGTATTAAAATTAAAGGATGTAATAGATCGATATAAAGAAAGAGGTATTACTTTTGTTATAGAGGTTAGACCTGTTGAAGAGGATAACTATAACGGTGAAGCTCAGATAGATGCACTCTTTGATTTGCTTAAAAAATATGATGATGATTTAATTGAACACGTTATTGTTCAAGCATGGGATGTAGAGACTCTGACAAAAGCAAAAAAGTTTAATAGTAAGATTAAAACAATGTATCTGGCTGATAAAGAGGAAAATATTAATGCTGGTGTAAAATCAGAAGATGTTGATATTGTATGCACTGAAAGAAGTTTGATGAATTCCAATACAGTTGGCCGTGTGCATAATGCTGGAAAGCTGTATTGCACATATACGGTGAATACTACAGCCCAAATAACAGATGCTATTAGGACAGAAGCAGATTTGTATTTTACGAATTATGTCGCAAAAGCTTTTGTAATGGAAGAAAAATACAGATAATAAGGTAACTGTGAATGAATAAAAATGAGATATATGAGATTAATATAGAAGATATATCTGAAGAAGGATTGGGAATAGGCCATGTTAATGGAATGGCAGTTTTTGTGAAGGATACTGTACCTGGCGATGTTGCAGACATCAGGATAGTAAAGCTCAAGAAATCCTATGCTTATGGAAGACTGGAGGAGATAATAACTCCTTCTTTGGACAGAGTGGAACCAGTCTGCCCTGTGGCCAGGAGGTGTGGAGGATGTACTCTGCAGCATATCAGTTACGAGGCAGAGCTTGGGCTTAAGAAGAACAAGGTGTTAAATGTACTTCGCAGGATTGGCGGTATAGAAAATCCTGAGGATTATCTTGAGAATGTATATGGTGTATGCCGGACATCATCTTCAGATGATGTCCGGCAGGAATTCTGTCCTTACAGATATAGAAACAAGATGCAGTTTCCTGTGGGCATCAGTGATGGAAAGCCGGTAATGGGTTTCTATGCAGGCAGAACCCATGACATCATTCCTATAGATGACTGCCACATAGGTCACGAGATAAATAAGTTTATAATAGAGGCTGTTTCCTCCTGGATAGAGAGATGCGATATCTCTGTATATGATGAGAATACCGGGAAGGGGCAGCTTCGTCATGTGCTTACCAGAGTCGGATTTAAGACGGGAGAACTAATGGTATGTCTGGTGGTTAACGGAAAGAAGATTACACATGTGGAGGAACTACTGGACTATTTGAAGAGTGCAGTGGAAGAGTATAAAGAACATTTAATAAAATGTCCTGATAATTCAAATGACATAGATATAAAACTCACCTCTGTTGTCTATAACATTAATACGAAAAAGACTAACAAAATCCTGGGAGATGAAACAAAGGTTATATATGGTTCGGAGTACATAACGGATTACATAGGCGATACCAGGTTTGAAATCTCTGCCCAGTCCTTCTACCAGGTTAATCCCATCCAGACAGAGAAGCTGTATGGCAAGGCTCTTGAGTATGCCGGCCTTACAGGTGATGAGACTGTATGGGATATGTACTGCGGCATAGGTACCATATCGCTCTTCCTTGCAAAGAAGGCCAGGAAGGTATATGGCGTAGAGATAGTTCCTCAGGCAATAGAGGATGCCAGGAGAAATGCTGAAATAAATGAACTTGAAAACGTGGAGTTCTATGTAGGTAAGGCTGAAGAGGTTGTGCCGAAGTGGTATGAGGAAATGAACGATACCATCGATGTAGTTGTAGTAGACCCGCCACGCAAGGGATGCGATGAGAAGCTTCTGGAAACGATAGTGCAGATCAATCCTAAAAAAATGGTATATGTATCCTGTGACCCGGCGACACTTTCAAGGGATATTAAATATCTCTCAGAGCATGGATGGAAGCTGAACATGTATTCTGTCTATGATCAGTTTTCTCGAAGCATGCATGTGGAGACTGTCGCTTTGCTTACGACCTAGGTTGTGTTACAATAGTACTGTATGGGGTTAATTCGTAAATGTTACGACTAGCAAAAGTATTGGAGACAGGGTATGACTGAACAGGAGACTATTTTTTATAAAATAGCAGAAGCGTTATTAGTAGATTATTCCAGCGTTTATTATGTGAATGCTGTCACAAATGAATATTTTTGGTATTCTGTGGATTCCGAATTTCATTCACTTAACCTGGAACAGGGCGGTGATGATTTCTTCAAGAACATTATCCGTGATTGTAAACAGGTTGTATATGAAGAGGATCAGCATATATTTATAAAGGATATCCAGAAGGAGAATCTCCTAAAACAGTTGAAGGCAGGAACTATGCAGAACATAGAGTATCGCCTTCTGATTAATGGCGTTCCGACCTGGCATTCCTTGAGGCTGATCAGAGGTGTGGATGAAGATTCGGATTATTTTGTTTTAGGTGTAATAAATATAGATGCTGAAGTACACCGCAAGGAAAAAGAGAAAGAGATAAAGCGTCAGAAGGATATCTATGATCATGTAACCTCCAGTCTGGCTGAACAGTATGACACATTATATTATATTGATATAGAAAATAATACCTATGTTGAAATATCATCAACTGATGAGTACAAGAAGTTAAATGTTCCGTCAACCGGTAAGGATTTCTTTGCTGAAAGCAGGAGAAGTATTCGTAAATATGTGCATCCTGAAGATCAGAAAAAGGCCATAAGCCTTCATTATAAGGATGCCATGCTCGGAAATCTGAAAAACAGGCATTCCTATTCTGCTACATATCGTCTTGTTGTAGATGGACAGGTCAGGCATATCAGGCATACAGAGATTTTAGCTAAAGATAAAAAACATATAATTGTCTGTGTAGAGAATATAGATGAAGAGGTTAAGGCCAGGCAGGCATTAAAGGAGAGTCAGAAGAAGAGCATCACATATGGCCAGATTGCAGAAAGCCTTGCAGCACACTATGACCTTATATATTACATTGATTGTGGAACTGATCATTATATGGAATTTGCAACCCATAAATTATATGGAGAACTTGAGGTTCAGGAAAAGGGAGACAGATTCTTTGAGATTTCACAATATAACGCAGACAGAGTTATATATCACGAAGACCGAGAGAGGATAAAGAACTTCCTGGATAAAGATAATTTTATATCTCAGCTGGATAAGAGAAGGCAGCTGGTTGAGGATTATCGTATGGTAGTTGATGGTGGAGCACCACAATATACCCGTATGACAGTTATGTGGTCATCTGATAAGACACATTTCATCATATGTATTGAAAATCGAGAGGAAGATGTAAGGAAAGAACAGGAACAGTTGCATGCTCTTTCAATGGCAAATGAAATGGCCCGTCGTGATGAGCTGACAGGTACCAGAAATAAGACAGCTTACCATGAGGTTGAAAAAGAAATCCAACAGAAGATCGATGATAACGATGTAGAAGATTTCGGTATAGTTATATGTGATATCAATGATCTTAAGCTGACAAATGATACCCAGGGACATAAAGCTGGAGATGAACTGATAAAGGCGTCCTGCAAGATGATATGCCGTATATTCACTCATAGTCCGGTGTTCCGTATAGGTGGCGATGAATTTGTTGTTATCCTCAAAGGACAGGATTTTGAGATTCGCGATGAATTGATGGATCAGCTCAGGAGAAAGGTTGAAGGAAACATCGGTATTGGTGAAGGTGCAGTGGTTGCTTCCGGTTTGGCTGAGTATCAACCTTTGAAGGATAAAACTATCGAGGATGTATTTAACAGAGCTGATTCCCGTATGTATGACAACAAGGTTCTGCTGAAGGAACAGAAGCTTATCAGAGAGAGCCATTCACTTAAAGAGAAGGCGGAAATCAAGATCATCCCTGAAGATAGAAGAAGGAAACTGGATTCCCTATATAAATCTTTTGAAGTAGTGGCTGAAGGAACATATGTATATCTCTGTGATATGAAGTATGATTTCTCCCGATGGTCGAAGAATGCTGTTGATAAGTATGGACTCCCATCAGAATATATGTATGGAGCGGGAGATATATGGGAGAACCGTATTCATCCTGAAGACAGGAATGCATACCATGAAGGTATTGATGAGATATTCTCCGGTAACGCTTCCGGACATGATATGCAGTATAGAGCAAGAAGGCAAGATGGTGAATATGATGTATGTACCTGCAGAGGAGTTGTTGTAAGAGATGTGAATGGTGAACCGGATTACTTTGCTGGCACGATCCGTAATCACAGCATGCAGGGACATATGGATACTCTTACCGGTCTTAGAAACCAATATGGTTTTTTCGAAGACCTGGAAAGCTGCATTAAGAGAAATACTGCTATAAATGTAATTCTTGTGGGAATAAGTAAGTTCTCAGAAATAAATGAAATGTATGGCTATCACTTTGGTAACAGAGTGCTCCAGCTCTTTGCCAGAAAGGTATTTGATACTACAGGAAATACCGGTCACAGTTATCGAATAGATGGAACTAAGTTTGCAGTCATAAGCAATACCCTTTCAATGAAGGATATGAAAGAGCGGTATGATAGATTCCGGTCATTCTTCCATGAAGATTTCATGGTTGAAGGTAAGAGAATCCTTCTGGATGTAAACTGTGGCTCCCTCAAGATTGAACAGTTTGATTTTGATTCCCAGACTGTATATGCATGTCTTAATTTTGCTTATGGAGAATCCAAGGTTCAGCGACAGGGAGAAATGGTAGAGTTCCATAATGATCTGAATGAGGATAATCGTCAGAGACTGGAAAAACTCCATGCCATAAGAGCGTCTATTATGCATGGTTATAAGGGCTTCTACCTTCTGTATCAGCCTGTAGTTGATGCGAAGACAGAGAAACTCATAGGCGGTGAAGCACTTCTCCGTTGGAGGGATGATAAGTATGGAATGGTTCCTCCGGATCAGTTCATACCACTTCTGGAATCTGATCCACTCTTCCCGGAACTGGGTGAATGGATACTTAGAGAAGCAATACATGCTGCCAAACAAATCCTGAAAAAGGATCCTGGATTTGTAGTAAATGTCAATCTGTCATATACTCAGCTGGAAAAGTCAGATTTCGCCGACATGGTGCTAAGGATTCTGGATGAGCTGGGATATCCTCCGGAACATTTATGCCTGGAAGTAACTGAGAGATGCAGACTGCTTGATGTGGAACTGCTTAAAAATGTACTTAGTAATCTGAAGTCCAGAGGTGTGCTTATAGCACTGGATGATTTCGGAACAGGGTTCTCTTCGATTGGAATAGTTAAAGAGCTTCCTCTTGATATAATCAAGATAGATAGAAGCTTTGTACAGAAAATAGAAGAGGATGACATAGAAAGGGAGCTTATCAAACATTTCTCAAGTCTTGCTTCGATCTTCGGCGCAAAGGTATGTGTAGAAGGTATAGAGACAGAAGGAATGAAGGAAATACTCCAGAACTTCCATGTAGAGAGCTTCCAGGGATATTATTATGCTAAACCGCTTATGTTAGATCAATTCCTTGAATGGAGGGAGGATAGAACATAATCAATCGCATATTATAAAATGTACTACTAAAACAAAAGTGGAGAAACAAAATGGCTTATAACATACTCTTAACATCACTATATGAAGCAGATAAGGATGCACCTATTTGCTATTATTTTGCGAAAGAGGGCAACAAGAAGTACTATTGTGATGCTATGCTTACAGTTGAGGCATCTACTAAGTATGTACTTGCACAGCATCCTATTGATGAGATCATAACTCTGGGTCGTAAGCTTACTTACGACGAAGGCGATGACAAGAAGTTAATAGAACTTCGAGAAGGCCAGTCCTTCTATACATCTGATATAAGTCAGCTTTCTACATACAGCTGCTTCAGATACAGGATCGCTCAGTATATTGATGAACTTAAGATCGAACAGCGAGACATCATGGACCTCATATCTCCTGAAATGCAGAAGAAGGTTATTTCCTATACGAAGAGTTTTTATAAGAAAGCCAGCGTTGGAAACGAGTATATGAAGTTTAATCGTTTCTTCGATGTTCTGTCACAGGACGAGAGTCTTTTATATGAATTCAAGACTGGCTTGGTGGATAAGCTTGAAATACCGGCAGCAGAATTTAATAATTATCTTCAGTGGACCTTGAATTATCTTTATTCTGAATTTAAGGATTCCAGCAAGCTGGAACTCCTGGAGGGCAATGAAGATGTTAAGGTAAGATTTATTCCGACGGGTGTGAGCGAGGATGGCAAGGTTGATGTGGATAACATCATTGAACTTGTGCGTTCTATCAATGCAGAACATAACGAAGTAAACCTGTATGTGGCTCTTCATAGTGATGATGTTACAGATACATATGTTCTTATGAATGTGCTGGACATTTTAAAGGCTATGTTTGATAACAACGTAAAGGTATGCAAGGTACTTACTACATCATCTCCACATGACTGTATGTCAGGCGAGATCAAGAATGATACTGAGGGTTACGGAATTACAGAACTTGTGGCTGCAACCAAGACATTCCTGAATTATGGAAAGGTTGATATGATAGTTGATTATTGGGAGAAATGTGGTTCTTCAAATGATCGGATCGACAGGATGATCTACGCCATGAGACATATTGATGTTGGAATCTCACTGTGTCATATTACTGAGATTGAGAATGGTATCAGCCAGCTTCATGATGTATTCTCACAGAAGTATACGGGTGAAGAGGATTATTACAGCAAGTTATTCACAATTCTGTCAGATGGTATCAAGTATGATTATGGAACACTTGTAACTGATGATGAGATTAATTTTATAGATCTTGTCAGATGGGCTTACAAGAAGAAATTCTATCAGCAGACTCTTACTCTCATAGAATCCAGAGCGCCAGAGATATTCGTGGATAAGGGTATATTCTATTACTGTGATGATGAGGAGAAAACAGCTGAGATAGTTAATGAATTTGCAATACAGAGATCATATCTGAAACCATATGAGACATATATCATGGATGATCTGAATCATTACTTCATTAAAGTATATGGACGTAAGAGTAAAAAGATCAAGAGAGGCGGCAAGGATCAGCAGAAGGCTTTTGCAGATTATAAGGTTGATATGATAGGCTCTGATGATCCTGACGAGATGCATGCTTATTCCTGCTGCGAAGACAAGGAAGCATTAAGTAATCTGCTTTATGCATATTTCCATGTTGGAGAAGTTAGAAACAGGACGAATCATGCTGATGCGAGAGATGTAAATATGGGGATACTCATGGTGGATGAGAAGGAAGTCAGCAACAGACTTGCCTGGATCAGAGACAGTATAGAGTTTTTCCTCCATTGCTATGATATCGTTTCAGCAGAAATAGAGGGTAAGGAACCAGTTGTTGTTACAGTTACACCTGGAGAAGTAAGATCAAAGACAAAGGATATTATTAATCAGAGAAAGAATGCAGAGAAGGATGGAGTAGTTGATCCGAAGGCGGATACTAAAGCTAAACCGGCACAGAAAGCTGTACCAGCTAAGACTTCAGCTGCATCAAAAACTGCAAAGGCAGCGGCTGATGAGAAGCCTGCGGCACCAAAGAAGAAGAGAGCACCACGTAAGAAGAATAATGCCTCAAAGGATAGTGGAACAGCTTAAATGATAATGAAATGTGATGATCACATGGCAGGGTCCGGTATATTCCGGACCCTTTTTTTGCTGGTTTATATTTTTACTATATTTATTCGTGATTGAAAAGAAATGATAAATGTGTATAATGAATACAGTTGATAGTTAGATAAATCTAATTCATATAGTCGGAGAAAATACCAGATGGACAAATATACAGTGACAGGGATGTCTTGTGCTGCATGTCAGGCAAGGGTTGAGAAGGCAGTGCTAAAGCTGGATGGAATTGATTCCTGCAATGTCAGCCTTCTGACCAATACCATGAGTGTTGAGGGCAGTGCAGCTCCTGAGGATATAATTAAAGCGGTTGAGAATGCCGGATATGGTGCGGCCCCTGAAGGAGGCAGTGCGTCAGGGACAGCTGCAGGTACCGGTGAGGCTGAGGATAGAATTAAAGGACAGTATGAGGCTGGACTGCGTGCTAAGGAAGATGCTCTCATCGACAGAGAGACTCCAGTTCTCAGACGAAGGCTTATAGCTTCTATAGGCTTTCTTCTGGTGCTTATGTATATATCCATGGGACATATGATGTTCGGTTTCCCGCTTCCGGGCTTCCTTGCACATAATCATATATCCATGGGATTTGCCCAGATGATCCTGGCGGCCATAGTCATGGTCATAAATCAGAAATTCTTTATAAGCGGTTTTAAAAGCCTGCTTCACGCTGCTCCGAATATGGATACACTCATAGCTCTTGGCTCTGGTGCAGCATTTGTCTACAGCACCATCATGCTCTTTGTAATGATAGATGCCGGTATGAAGCAAGGCATGGGAGCGACTGCGGAATATATGAATGAGTTATACTTCGAATCCGCTGCAATGATCCTTACACTGATCACAGTGGGCAAGATGATGGAGGCATATTCCAAGGGTAAGACAACAGATGCCTTAAAGAGTCTTATCAAGCTTGCTCCAAAGACGGCCTGTATTGTAAGAGATGGGGCAGAAGTTACAGTTCCCATAGATGAAGTTAAACTCTCTGACATATTTATTGTTAAGGCTGGGGATGCTGTTCCGGTGGATGGAATCGTTCTGGAAGGTAATGCCGCCATAGATGAATCAGCAATTACCGGTGAAAGTATTCCGGTGGATAAGGAGCCGGGAGCAGAGGTTACATCTGCCACCATCAGCAGATCGGGATATGTAAAATGTAAGGCCACCCGTGTTGGTGAAGATACATCCATAGCACAGATCATAAAGATGGTAAGTGATGCAGCTTCCACAAAGGCTCCGGCTCAGAAGCTGGCAGATACTATATCAGGTTATTTCGTTCCTGTTGTAATAGCTATTGCGCTGATTACAACTGTTGTATGGATAATTTCCGGTGAGACAGTGGGTTATGCCCTTGCAAGGGGTATCTGTGTACTTGTTGTAAGCTGCCCATGTGCACTGGGACTCGCTACTCCTGTTGCCATCATGGTTGGAAATGGAGTGGGTGCCAGAAATGGAATACTCTTTAAAACTGCGGAAGCTTTGCAGAAGACCGGAGATATAGATATTGTTGTGCTTGATAAAACAGGTACTATTACCAAGGGTACACCTGAGGTTACAGATATAATCACAGCAAATGATGTGGATCAGAATGAACTTCTTATGATCGCATACAGTCTTGAAAAAAGATCTGAACATCCCCTTGCCCGTGCCGTAGTTGATCATGTGGAGGGGCTGTCTGGTACAGGAACCTCAAAAATTGATCAGCTTGATCTGAAGGATTATGAAACTCTGGCAGGATCCGGTGTAAGAGCTGTTGATGCAAAGACTGGCTTCGTGGTTGAAGGCGGCAGCATGAAGCACATTTTACATACATTGAACATAGCTGGTTCTGACAGAGCCAGGATCATGGGCGACATCATACAGAATGTGTGTGATAAGCTGGCATCTGAAGGTAAGACGCCACTTGTATTCACCTACAATATGAAATATGTGGGAATAATTGCTGTTGCTGATCAGGTGAAGGAAGACAGCAGCGAGGCTATCAGTCTGTTGTCTGAAATGAATATCCATACAGTAATGCTTTCGGGAGATAATCGTACTACAGCTGAAGCTATTGCTAAACAGGTTGGAATTGACAAGGTTATAGCTGAGGTGCTTCCAGAAGGCAAAGATGAAGTGATAAGAAGTCTTCAGGAGAAGGGAAGAGTTGCCATGGTGGGCGACGGAATAAATGATGCACCTGCCCTTACCAGAGCTGATATAGGAATTGCCATAGGCAGAGGTACGGATGTAGCTATAGATGCCGCGGATGTAGTGCTTGTGAAGAGCAGTCTGTGTGATGTGGCTACAGCCATAAGACTCAGCAAGAAGACGTATAAGAATATCGCAGAGAATCTGTTCTGGGCACTTATCTACAATGTTATACTCATTCCGGTTGCCGCAGGTGTATATGTGAAGCTTTTTGGTATAACCATGAATCCGATGCTGGGAGCCCTGGCTATGAGCCTGTCCAGCTTCTGTGTGGTAAGTAATGCGCTGAGGCTGAAGTTCTTCAAGCCTATTAAATCTAAAGTAGTTATAAAAGAAAAAAAGGACGTAGAAATCAAGGGAGATGTTAAAATGACAAAGACAGTTAAGATCGAAGGTATGATGTGTCCTCACTGTGAGGCTACGGTTAAGAAGGCTCTGGAAGCACTGGACAAGGTTGATTGTGCTGAGGTGAGTCATGAAGCAGGAACTGCAGTTATATCCTGCAGCGCTGATGTGAGTGATGATGTGATCACAAAGGCTGTTGAAGACAAGGATTACAAGGTTATTTCTATTGATTAAAGCTGATCTCAGATAAAGATCAGATAAGAATGAATGAGGATGAGTTATATGATCTCGAAGAATTATAAATATGCACTATTGCTTCTTCTTACAGCGGTTATATGGGGAACAGCATTTGTTGCCCAGAGTAAGGGAAGCGAGTATGTTGGAATGTGGACATTTATAGGTGTCAGATTCGCTATCGCGGCGGTTATCATGTTTGGAACGGTTCTTGTAAATGATAAAATCTTTAAGAACAGGCAAAATTCAGATAAAGCCGGAGAAGCGGAGGACTCAAAGAAAACTTCCACAAGGCGTGATATAAAGGCAGGAGTTATATGCGGACTCCTGCTGTTTATTGCCAGCAGCTTTCAGCAGGCTGGTATCAATATGGGAGCATCAGCAGGCAAGGCAGGCTTCTTAACTGCCATCTATATCATATTAGTGCCTATAATCTCATTTTTTGCCCTTAAGAAGAAAATAGGTATAAATGTATGGCTGGGTGTTTTGATAGCCCTTCTGGGACTTTATATGCTGTGTATGAAAGGCTCTTTCAGTTTTACCCTTCCGGATATATATCTGCTTCTATGTGCGCTGTTTTTTTCTTTTCAGATCCTTGCTGTGGATCATTATGCAGCGGGAGTGGACGTCTTCGTGATGTCGACGGTTGAATATCTGGTCTGTGGAGTTCTAGGTATCATAATGACGATCATATTTGAAATTGTTCCCCAAGGTATGGGCTCCTGGACTGGTTCCCTTAGTGGAGCAGGAGCATGGATAACTATTTTATATGCTGCTGTATTCTCTAGCTGCCTTGGCTATACATTTCAGAATATAGGCCAGTCGAAGGTTCAGCCGACTCTGGCTTCCCTGCTTTTTAGTCTGGAATCTGTATTTGCTGCCTTGGCTGGATGGGTCCTTATCCACCAGAAGATGACAGTGCGTGAGATAATAGGATGCATCCTGGTATTTGCTGCAGTAATAGTGGCGCAGTTAAGAAAATCAGAAGAAACATCATAAATCCTTAATTATATTAAGTCCGAGGTGGTTGATGTTTTAAATTGATGGTAGTATACTTAACAAAGTTTTGAAAAGGAGTATGAAACCATGGATTATAAAAATGTACCGGAGCTTTTTGGCTCACTTGTTTTCGATGACAGAGTAATGAAGGCAAGACTTTCTGATGAAGTCTACGCATCTCTCAAGAAGACTATCGATGAAAATGTACGACTGGAAAATAGCGTTGCTGATGCAGTTGCTGAGGAAATGAAGAACTGGGCAATTGAGCATGGAGCGACACATTTCACACATTGGTTTCAGCCTCTTACGGGTATTACGGCTGAGAAGCATGACAGCTTTATAACTCCATCTGATGATGGCGGAGTACTTATGGAGTTCTCAGGCAAGGAGCTGATAAAGGGCGAGCCTGATGCTTCTTCCTTCCCATCCGGAGGACTTAGAGCTACATTTGAGGCCAGAGGCTATACAGCATGGGATCCAACATCTTATGCATTTATCAAGGATCACACACTTTGCATCCCAACAGCATTCTGCTCATATTCGGGAGAGGCGCTGGATAAGAAGACGCCGCTTCTCAGATCTATGCAGGCTATAAATCGTCAGGCTAAGAGAATCCTGAAGCTGTTTGGAAATGATGATGTTAAATATATTAGAACCTGTGTTGGACCAGAGCAGGAATATTTTCTTATTGATAAGGAACTGTTTGATAAGAGACCTGATCTGAAGTACACAGGCAGAACACTCTTCGGTGCCATGCCTCCTAAGGGACAGGAGATGGACGATCACTACTTCGGCGTTATCAAGCCTAGAGTGGCTGAGTTCATGGAGGACCTGAATGAGGAATTATGGAAGCTGGGAATATTAGCTAAGACAGAGCATAATGAGGTTGCTCCGGCACAGCATGAATTGGCACCTATATATTCCACAACAAATGTAGCAACTGATTCAAATCAGCTGACTATGGAGATAATGAAGAAGGTGGCAAGACGTCATGGTATGGTCTGCCTGCTTCATGAGAAGCCATTTGCAGGCGTAAATGGTTCAGGTAAGCACAACAACTGGTCTGTATCAACAGATACTGGTGTGAACCTTCTATCCCCTGGAAAGACTCCATATGAAAATGCACAGTTCCTGCTATTCCTGGTTGCTGTCATCCAGGCCGTAGATGATTATCAAGATCTTCTCAGACTGTCTGTAGCAACAGCAGGTAATGATCACAGACTTGGTGCAAATGAGGCGCCTCCGGCAATCATTTCCGTATTCCTTGGAGATGAGCTGACAGCAATTCTCAATGCTATTAAGAACGATACTCCATACAAGGGAGCAGAGGAAGTGAAGCTTAAGCTGGGTGTGCATGCCCTGCCTAGATTCTTTCGTGATACAACAGATAGAAACAGAACATCACCATTTGCATTTACAGGTAATAAGTTTGAGTTCAGATCCCTGGGATCATCAAACAGTATCGCATGTGCAAATATCATGCTGAATTCAGCAGTTGCAGAAAGCCTTCGTCAGTATGCAGACGAGCTGGAGCAGGCAGAGGACTTCGAGACAGCACTTCATGAGCTTATTAAGAGAGTCATTACTGAACATGAGAGAATTCTCTTTGATGGTAATGGCTACGGCGAGGAGTGGATCAAGGAGGCTACAGAAGTACGAGGCCTTTCAAATCTGAAGACAACAGCTGATGCAATGCCACATCTCCTTGATAAGAAGAATGTGGAAATGCTTGTAAAACACAAGGTATTTACAGAGACTGAGGCACATTCCCGTTGCGAGATCATGCTTGAGAACTATGTTAAGACTGTCAACATAGAGGGCCTTACCATGGTTGATATGGTACGTAAGAACTATCTGCCAGCGATAGAGAGATATCTCTACAGACTGTCCCAGACAACAGTTCTTATGAGACAGGCAAGTCCTAATGTAAAATGTAAATACGAGGTTTCTACTTTAGAGAGACTTTCTGAACTTACAGATTATATAATGGACGCTGTTATAGATCTAGAGGGCGCACTCAGTACATTTAAAGAATTTACTGATGTATTCGAGTCTTCAGCTTTCGTCAGAGATGAGATGCTTCCTAAGATGGAGACACTTCGTAAGTATGTAGATGAGGCTGAGATGCTTACATCCCAGAAGGACTGGCCATTCCCATCATATGGACAGCTTCTGTTCAGCGTATATTGATTTAGTATTATAGTGGAGTATTAACATGAAAATACATGGTCTGCAGAAGATGACTCTTCTGGATTTTCCTGGCAAGGTTGCCTGCACCGTCTTCCTGGGCGGCTGCGAATTCAGATGTCCCTTCTGCCACAACTGGGAGCTGATCGATATGAGTGCTCCTGCTATTATGGATGATACAGAACTCCTGAAATTTCTGGAGACGAGGAGAGGACTTCTGGACGGTGTTGCATTTACCGGTGGTGAGCCTCTTCTAAGAAAGGACCTTCCCGAACTCATCCGCAAGATCAGAGATATGGGATTTCTGATAAAACTGGATACAAATGGAAATAATCCTGAGCCGTTGGCCGCAGTTGTAGGAGAGGGACTTATAGATTATGTGGCAATGGATATAAAGAACAGCCCTGAAAGATATGGAGAGACCATAGGACTTCCGGGATATGATATATCAAATGTACTGGCCAGCGCGGAATTTCTTCTTAATGGATCAGTGGAATATGAATTCCGTACAACAGTTGTAAAACAGTTACATGACAGGAAATCATTTGAAAAAATAGGTGAGTGGATAAAGGGTGCCGAGAAGTATTATCTCCAGGCGTTCGTTGATCGCGAAACGGTACCATATGCAGGGCTCGAAAGTTACACAAAAGAGGAGATGGAGGAGTTCCTGAATATAGTGAAAAAGAGTGTAAAACACGCTGAAATAAGGGGTTTTTAGCCCTGAACTGAATATTTATAATAATTAGAAAAGGTACAATATCTTGTGTTGAAGAAATTTTTTCAAACAAGATATTGACTTTTTTTATGTTTGATGTTATCTTCATACATACCAACTGTTATGAGAACGAAATTACAATAAAAATATAAATGAAGGGAAGGTTTTAATTTATGTATCGGGTTCAAAAAAGAGACGGTGTAGTAGTAGATTTTGATGTGTCTAAGATCAGTGCGGCCATCGAGAAAGCATTTATCGGATGTGAGAAGCAGTATCATCCAAGTGTAATTGATATGCTTGCACTTCGTGTAACAAGTGACTTCGAAAATAAGATCAAGAATGACGTTATAACTGTGGAAGATATTCAGGATAGCGTTGAGAGTATTCTTTCAGAGGCTGGTTATACAGATGTTGCAAAGGCTTATATCCTTTACAGAAAGCAGCGTGAGAAGATACGTAACGTTAAGAGCGCTATGCTTAACTATCAGGAGATAGTAGATAATTATCTGCAGATCAATGACTGGAGAGTAAAGGAGAATTCAACAGTTACATATAGTGTTGGTGGACTTATTCTCTCTAACTCTGGTGCTATTACAGCTAATTACTGGCTCAGCGAGATATATGATCAGGAAATCGCTGATGCTCATAGACATGCTGACATCCATATTCATGACCTTAGTATGCTTACAGGTTACTGTGCAGGATGGTCACTTAAGCAGCTGATCCAGGAAGGTCTTGGCGGAGTTATGGGTAAGATTACTTCTGCTCCAGCAGGACATCTTTCAACACTTTGTAACCAGATGGTTAACTTCCTTGGTATTATGCAGAATGAGTGGGCAGGAGCTCAGGCATTCTCATCATTTGATACATATCTTGCACCTTTCGTTAAAATAGATAATCTGACACAGAAGGAAGTAAAGCAGTGCATTCAGTCCTTCATCTTCGGTGTTAATACACCTTCCAGATGGGGTACTCAGTCACCAT
>CAMHCL010000004.1 GCA_946183625.1 uncultured Lachnospiraceae bacterium | reverse complement strand
CGTTACAGAGCCGTCAGGCTTGAGCATAACATTGGCAGGCTTCATATCACGATATATGATAGGAGGATTCATGGAATGCAGATATTCAAGAGCTGACGCAAGTTCAAGTCCCCACTCGATAACCTTCTCTTGTGGAAATGCGCCCTCAACCTTCAATCTGTCAGCCAGATTCTCACCTTCAATAAAGTCCATTACAACACAGATAGTGTCTTTGTACTTTACGATATCAATGATACGAGGAATAACAGGATGATCTACATCCTTAAGTATATTTGCTTCTCTTTCGAGTCCCTTCAGGAGTACTTCTGTACTCTTTGAGCCATCATTCTTGATTTCCTTAACTGCAAGCTGCATATTAAGACGATTGTTTCTGGCAAGATAAACGATGGACATACCACCTTCGCCAATCTTTTTCAGGACTTCATATTTTCCGTCTAAGACAGTTCCCTCTCTTAACATACTACCCAACCTTTACATAGTTTTTATTGCTGCTACTGTTATGTTATCTGTTTCTTTACGGTTCTTAACTAATTCTGTAAGATACACGCATCCGTACTTCATGTCATCATCTGTGACAACATTCTTAGGTCCCAATCGTTCCATGATTTCTTCATCAGATATCTGATGTCTGAAACCATCTGAACAAACAAAGTATACTGCGTCTCTGAGCACATCACCCTTTAAGAATGTAGGAACTACAGTAGCTGATGCTCCTACACACTGAAGAAGTACGCTTCGTCTAGGATCTACCTTTGCTTCTTCAGGAGTCATACGTCCTGCTTCTATCTCACGTGCTACAAAAGTCTGATCCTTAGTAAGAATTCTAACATCCTTCTTAAGCTCGTATACTCTACTATCTCCAACATGAACTATATAGAACTGGTTCTTGTACATAAGGATTGCTGATACTGTTGTACCTAACATTATATTGTTATCAGATCCGTATACACCCAGCAGTCTGTTCTCGGTCTGAATGATCTTGTTCCATTCATCCCTGAGTCTGGCTGCTGTGAAACTGCCTTCTAATATTTCATCTATAAAATCTTCATCAAACCATTTGCAAAATGCTGTTATTACCTCTTTCGAAGCAAGCTCACCTTTTGCAAGACCTCCCATACCATCACAAACGATTGCAAATGCAACCTGTCCATCCGGTGAATCAATTATTCTGACTGCAACCGAATCCTGATTGGTACTCTTTCTGATGCCGATATCCGTGTTGTAACTTGCGGAATACTCCATAATCCAGCTCCTTCTCTATATGAGGAATGTAAACTCTTCATCCCCGAATTTAACTTTCATTTCATCCTTGAGAAGTATTTCTTCTCCCGGCTGAACCTTTCTGCCTTCTATATATGTACCGTTTGTAGAGTTATTGTCCTTAAGGAAGCAAGCTCCATTTCTCTTCAGAACAACTACATGTATACGGCTTATAGCATTGTTATTCTCGATGGCATAATCTGCATGAAGCTTTGACTTACCAATCTTGAATTCATCTTTTTCTATATAGATCTTCTCTCCATTTCTTTCTCTCACAAACCTTGGTCTAGGATTTGGATTATCCTGTGCTGCCGGCTGTGGAGCAGGTGTTGGAGCAGCTTGTGGTGCTGGTTGTGGTGCAGGTGTTGCCTGAGGTGCAGGTGCCGGACCTGGCTGCTTCAGTTCAGAAGTATGAGGAACTGTTGGATCAAATTCCATCCATGGAACTCCCGGTTCTCCCTGCTTCTGAGGTGCAGGTGCTGCCTGTGGCTTTGGTGCCTCTGGTGCCTTTGGTGCTGCCTGTGGTACTGGCTGTGGCACTGGCGCTGGACCTGCCTGTGGCTTTGGTGCCTCAGGTGCCTTTGGCGCTGCCTGTGGTACCGGCTGTGGCACTGGCGTTGGACCTGCTTGTGGCTTTGGTGCCTCAGGTGCCTTTGGCGCTGCCTGTGGTACTGCCTGTGGTACTGGCTGTGGCACTGGCGCTGGACCTGCTTGTGGCTTTGGTGCTTCTGGTGCCTTTGGCGCTGCCTGTGGTACTGGCGCTGGACCTGCTTGTGGCTTTGGTGCCTCTGGTGCCTTTGGCGCTGCCTGTGGTACTGCCTGCGGTATTGTCTGTGGTTTATTCTGAGGTGCTGCCTGTGGCATTACCTGTGTTGGTATCTTCTGAGCCTGTGGCACTTCAGCTGCCTTTGGTGAAACCTGTGTAGGTATAGCCTGTGGTATTGGGCTAGGAGCCGGCTTTGCCTGTGGTACCGGCTGTGGTATTGGTGCCGGACCTGCCTGCGGCTTTGGTGCTTCAGGCGCCTTCGGTGCCTCTGGAGCCTTCGGTGCTTCAGGAGTCTTAGGTGCCTCAGCTGACATCAATATTTCAACAGCCTTATTCTGTGGCTCATCTATCTTCTTTTCTTCTTCTGACTTTGGTGCTTCTGGAGCTTTTGGTGCTTCTGGAGCTTTTGGTGCTTCTGGAGCTTTTGGTGCTTCAGGTGCCTTTGGTGCCTCAGGTGCCTTTGGTGCCTCAGGTGCCTTTGGTCCTTCAGGTGCCTTTGGTCCTTCTGGAGCTTCTGGTGCCTTTGGTGTTTCTACCTGCTGTGGCATTGATTCAGGTGCTGGTGCAGCATTAGGCTTAGCCTGTGGAATTGGCGCTCCCTGTGGAGGCATCTGTCCTGGCATTCCCTGTGGTCCCGGTCCACCCTGTGGCATTGGTCCAGGTCTGCCCTGCATAGGTGGTCTGCCCTGTGGCATTGGTGCTCCCTGTGGTGGCATCTGTCCTGGCATTCCCTGTGGTCCTGGTCCGCCCTGTGGCATTGGCCTGCCCTGTGGTGGCATCTGTCCTGGCATTCCCTGTGGTCCCGGTCCACCCTGTGGCATTGGTCCAGGTCTGCCCTGCATAGGTGGTCTGCCCTGTGGCATTGGCGCACCCTGTGGTGGCATCTGTCCTGGCATTCCCTGTGGTGGCATTCCCATTCCCTGCTGTGGAGAAACAGCTCCTCTTGCTCTGAGCATTTCCATTCTGTCAACTCTTACGTTGGCGTTCTGTGGTCCCTGCTCAGCGCCTACCATTAACATTTCATTTACCATTACATTCAGATCAGTTGTACTGAATCTGTCTGAGTTGATAGATGTAAGGATCTTCGCAACATAGTTATCCTTATCACCATCATCGAACTTCATATTAGATACAACATCTCTGAAGAATCCGGATATTCCGGACACATCCATCTTCTCTTCCTGAACAGGAATGATAAGCATGTATACATCCAGAGATTGCTCATTTATATAAATATATTCCTTATCTTTAATAAGATATCCGATTGGAATTCCCTGTGTTCCAACATTAAATGCAGACAGTATGTTCCTGAGTACTGTAAGCACTTCATTCTTCTTGAGAACCTTCTTCAGATAAGAACTAAGAACTGTTGACTCAGGTATCTGTGCATAAAATACACCCTTACCTTCATTACTGAACTGTATCGGTAATACTCCCGGCTGGTACATGTTCTTGATCCTGTCCATAGCTCTGTCATCTACAGAATCTGTTGGAAGAAGCTCATACCTTGCTGTATAACCTAATCCCTTCTTAATTATACTGATGTTCTTTGCTTCCATACTTACCCCCTGTTAAATTAACTGATTTTAAATATAAATTCCTCGTCGCCGAGCTTGAATTCTTGAGAAGGACTTCCTCATCTCCTACAACCTCTACATCTTCAACATATGTATGGTTTGTAGACTTGTTGTCCTTGATATAATATGAATCACCCTTATGAAGGATAATAGCGTGCTGTCTGCTTATAGCACCATTTCCGCTTATATGATAATCAACACCTCTGTTAGCCTTTCCGATCTTGAATACAGGCTTGTTGATCATAGTCTTCTCTTCTGTATTTACTCTTATGATATAAGGATTAATCTTAATAGTTCCTGTTGCACCGAGCATTGTGTTATTAACGATATCGGTCTTCGCCTTTTCAGGAGCCTTATCAGCTTTATCTGCCTTGTCAGCCTTCGCTGCCTTCTTGCCCTTTGCAGACTTCTCTTCCTTAACAGGCTTTGGCTGCTTACCCTCTATCTCGTTAATATCCTCAGTTACAGTATTCTTCTTCTCAGCTGCGTTCTTAGAACCATTGTTCTCCTCAACCACTTCAGCTTTCTCTGCAGCTGCAGCTGCATCCTCTTCTGCAACTTCTTCAGCTGTCTGCTTAATCATAGCAGCTCTGCTGACTCTGACTGACTTGTTAGGATCAGAAGCATTACTAGACTTATTTGAGGTAGTTCCTCCGGTCTCCTGAATACGGGTGATTCCAGTATCAGGAAGCACGTCTGTTTCGTCCTTTATCTTTGTATCTTTCTCTTCTTCAGCTTCCTTAACCTCTTCAAGCTCTACATCGTTCTCTTCTGATACATCCTCTGTGACATCCTCGATATCCTCATCATCGTCATCGCCAATTTCAGGAAGATCACCAGCTTCAGACAGATCGTTCATGAAGCCGCTTACGCTCTGATCAGCTTCTTCGCCAAGCTCGCCGCCGCTGACAACCTCTGAACCATCGTCCATTGTAATGTCATCAGATGCAGTGTAGTCAATTCCGGAATCCTGCATAAGAGCCTCTGTCAGCTCTATGAGTCCTCTCAGATTGAAGCTGTCACCATTAATATATGAAAGCAACTGTCCAACATAAGACAGGTCTTCCTCAACGTTGTACTTCATGCCTGCAATAAGCTGTCTTACGAAGCTCTTGAACTCCAGTGATACAGAGCCTTCGCTCTCAACCGGCAAACATAAGAATTCAATAAACATTGAATCTGGATCAATATATATAAATCTCTTATTAAGTAAAATGTACGAAAGCGGAATAGCGTTCTCTTTACAATTGATAAGTCCGAGTGAAATATATCTGAGAAGCTTAAAAACCTTCTCTTTATCCATAACACCTTCAACAAACTTCTCAACAGTCATCTTGCCTGTTACATCATATGTAAGATAATCAAAATCATCATCCTGTTCGAATATAATAGGCAGAACCTCTGCAATCACGTTCTCTTCAAGGTAATCGACGATATCCTCGTCCATTTCCATACCTTCTCCCATAATATAGGTGAGATAGCGTTCACGTCCGATATTCTTCGCCGTAAAATAAAAGCTTCTCATTAGTATTTCCTCCTCGTTGTCAGTCTCAAGTATATTTATTCATCATCTTCTCTATTGCTCCAAACGCCAGATGATGCATTATTATCTTCAAATTCGGAACCTGCTCCTTCGTCAGGGATTCCGTCGCCATCTATATCAGCTCCGCCGATCATGGTGTTTTCGTGTTCCTCAAATGTTTCGGTGAACACATGCTCTCCCGTTTCTTCATTAACTACATGATAGTAATAGTATCCGTGCTCTTCAGGAGAAAGAACCGCATTTATACATGCTACACCCGGATTACATATAGGTCCCGGAGGCAGCCCCTTGTGCAGATATGTATTATAAGGTGACTTATATTCCAAATCCTCGAGTAAAAGAGCACCCTTATCATACATTCCGTTTGTAAGCGGATACAGTATAGTCGGATCGACCTGAAGAAGCATATCTTTATTCAATCGGTTGTTGATTACTCCTGCAATTCTAGGTCTCTCTTCAGGAATCTTAGCTTCTCTCTCTATCATGGAAGCCATTATTAATACCTGATATGAATTAAGTCCACGGGCTGTGGCCTGCGAATTCATCTCAGAAGTATAATTCTGTTTAAATGCAACCAGCATCATATCTACAAGATCTACAGCTGTAGTATCCTTATATATGTTGTAGGTAGCAGGGAATAGATATCCCTCAAGTTTATATCTTACATTTGCCCCACTCGGAACATCTTCAAGATATTCAAAATCATTAGCTGTAACACTCTTTACGGCATTAACAAATTCAGACTTGGTACAAATCTTCTGCTCTTCGCATCTTGCAGCAATCTGATCTACAGTAAAGCCTTCCGGAACAACCAGTGTCTGTAATACCTTGTTGGAGTCGTCCTCCTTGGACATGGTCTCCATCATCTTGAGTGTATTCATTCCCGTGTTAAGTGTATATGTTCCCGCCTTCAGCTTGCCGGCATATTCAGACTTCTGAAGTCTCTCTACAAAAGCCCGTTCATGCCTTATGAGTCCGGCATCGTGAAGTATGGCTGCTATTTCCTTTACCGAAGAGTCCTTCGGTATGGTAACCTCAACATCTTCACCCATTGTCATATATGTACTTGTTAATTCCTCATTATAGTCATTCTTATAGTCTTTTATATAAACTATAATGATCATTGCAAGCCCAAAAACCGCGAGAGCACCTACAATGAACTTTGCAAGTCTAACCAACTTTTTATCCTCGAATCATGTCTAAAAATACGCAGAAATCGGCTTAATGGGCGCACTTACCGACATTAAACCTAATTTAACATATATATACTAACATTTTTCAAGTAAAATCGCAACAGCTCTCTTAATTCCTGAACTTATATCTACATCAGCTTTCCAGCCCAGTGACTTAAGCTTTGTACTGTCTAAAATCTCAGGGCTCTGACTGCTGTAATCCTGTACAGGTTCCTTCTCATCCTCAGGACTCGCAAAGGATAAGGTCAAATGTTTCTCAGGGAACGCATTTACCGCCTCTTTTGCAAAACCGCGGATGGTTATATTGCCTATATCATCGGCTATATTGTACGGGATCATGTTCTCCCCTTTGAGAAGAACAGTATATATAGCTCTTGCAGTATCGGATACATAACAGAAGGATCTGTATGGTGCACCGTTACTCTTCAGGAGGATATTCTCCCCTCTGATCACATTTGCTATAAACTGAGCCCATACTCTGTCATCATCCAGAGAAGCTGCACCGTATATATATGATGGTCTTACCAGTTTTATATCCATGCCATACTGTTTGCTGTAGCAGGCCGCCAGATTCTCAGCAGCTCTCTTGCCCTCTGCATAACAGTTTTTATATAGATCAAAATCCACGTCACCCCTGGTCTCTTCAGTAAGACTGCTGACTCCCGAAGTTACACGTCCGTAGGTCTTCAGGCTCGAAATGATGAGTGTTTTGGCATTACACTCTTTCGCAAGAGCCAATATGTTATCAGTTCCCACTAGATTTGCCCTGATAGTTCCTACCGGATCATTTTCAAAATGCCATGCCGACGCTTGGCTTGCAGCGTGGATTATATAATCACATGTTACCTGTTCACTGCCTGAACCGATGAACTCTTCACCATATTCATCATCGTCAGAACATTTTACAAAAGGAGAACATACATCCTGCTCTATAAATATCAGATCGTCTCTGTCCATGAGAGCGCCGTATTTTGCTTTTGCTCTCTCAAGGCTTCTGACAACTGCAAGAACTGTCGTGTTCTGAGCATGATCATCATTTCTGATAAGAAGCGAAGCTACGAGATAAAAACCAATGAAGCCACCTGCACCGGTAATCATTATTGTCTTATCCTTTAGTTCATCCCACGGAATGTCGGCTTCAGCTACATGAAGCACATCATTATATAAATGTTCTTTTAGTTCATCTCTGACTGCTTTGTTCATGGCAATCCCTCTATCTATTCTTCATTGATTTCTTCTCTTGCAAGCTGCTTGAACTTCTCATAGAAGTAAGTAGCTCTGAGCATATCCAGATCCTCCGGTGTTGTAACCTTGATATTACGTCTATCACCTATATAGAGTTTAACCGGATGTCCCAGCTCTATGAAAAGCTCACTTGATGAAACCGGGTTAAGTATTCCTCTCTTCTCTGCTTCGCTATGAGCCCACAGTATCTTCTCCATTGTGTATCCCTGAGGAGCCTGTGTAACATACATAGAACTTCTCTTGTAGCTCTTCTCGCACATATCTCCATCTTCGCTGTAAAGTAGGGAATCAATACTTGGAGTTACAGGGACTGCTGTACCATGCTTTCTGGTCAGCTCGATACAGTCTGTAATAAGCTTTTCAGTAAGAATAGGTCTGACGCCATCACATATAAGTATGATATCGTCAGGCTTTGTAGAAAATGATGCTGTCTCAACCACTCCGTTATGAATGGAATCAAAGCCTGTCTCCCCGCCCGGAACTATGGAATGAAGCTTTTTAACTTCAAATTTCTCAACCAGGCCCTTCAGATAATCAATCCAATCCTCTTTGCAGGCTACAACTATTTTGTCCACCTCTTTATGAGTTGCAAAATGTTCCATGGTATGTATAATTATCGGCTTGCCACCGACTTCCATAAACTGCTTCGGCTTTCCGGCAGCATTCATTCGACTGCCTACTCCGCCTGCAAAAAGCATTGCTGTTACCATTTAAAATGATCCTCCTTAATATCTAGCCTGTTTATAATCAACAAGAAACTCTCTGAGTGCCTTTACCGAATCCTTCAAAACCTCCATGTCCGGAAGGTATACTATGCGGAAATGATCCGGCTGCTCCCAATGAAATCCACCACCGTGAGTAAATAATATGTGCTTCTCTCTGAGCACATCCAAAGCAAACTTCTCATCATCTAATATCTCAAATCTCTTTGTATCTAATTTAGGGAAGCAATAGAATGCAGCCTCCGGCTTTACAACACTAAGTCCTGGTATATCGTTAATAGCCTCAACTATATAGTTTCTCTGCTCGTACACTCTTCCACCCGGAGCCACAAGTGCCTGAGTTTCCTCGTTCATTTCAAGTGCAGGTGCTATCAGCGACTGCGCCGGTACATTTGAACAGAGTCTCATACTTGATAACAGCTTGATACCATCTATATATCCCTTGGCGTTCCTCTTGTCACCGGATATGGACATCCAGCCAACCCTGTAGCCAGCCACCAGATGGCTCTTCGAAAGCCCGTTAAATGTAATGCATAGGGATTCAGGTGCCAGACTGGCTACGGAAGTATGCTTCTTGCCATCCATTACAAGTCTGTCATATATCTCGTCGGCAAATATGATAAGGTCATGCCTCTCAGCAAGACGAACCACATCCTTGAGTAATGACTCAGGATAGAGTGCACCTGTAGGATTATTAGGATTTATGATAACGATTCCTTTAGTTCTAGGAGTTATCTTCTTTTCTATATCTTTGAGGTCAGGATACCAGCCCGCCTCCTCGTCACATATATAATGAACTGCTGTTCCACCGGCAAGTGTAACTGATGCAGTCCACAGTGGATAATCAGGTGCTGGAACAAGTATCTCATCACCATAATCAAGTAGTCCCTGCATGGAAAGTGTGATAAGCTCACTTACACCATTTCCTGTATATACATCATCCACAGTAACATTAGGTATTCCCTTTTTCTTGTCATATTCAACTATAGCTTCTCTAGCTGACACAATTCCCTTTGAATCAGAATAGCCCTCGGTCTTCTCCAGGTTATCAGACATAATCTGTATCATTCTTTCAGGTGCCTTAAAACCAAAAGGAGCCGGATTTCCTATATTAAGCTTTAGTATAGGAATCCCTTCACTGCCCATACGATCCGCTTCGTCCATTACCGGACCTCTTATATCGTAACACACGTTATTCAGCTTTACGGATTTCTCAAATTTTCTCAATTAAAACCACCTCTTTTTTCTACTACGTGTCATTGCACGCAAACAAAATGTGCCTATGCATGCACACTTCAATATTGTACAACTTGCGTGATATTATGTCAACTATTCGTCCGATGGATGAGGCTTTAGATTTAATTTGGCATCTAGTATTCTATATACAGATTCATCAATTCTTTCTTCTGTAATATCTCCTTTTTTAACCGCAGACATTATAGCATTATAAGCACCATTATAATCAGAAGGCAGATAAATCATATCTGCCCCAGCATCGACTGCCATAGTAGCAGCCTGTCCAGCGTTGTATTTGGATTTAACTCCAGAATCAGACAGTGAATCTGTTATCACAACTCCCTGATACTGCATATCTCCTCTTAAAATTGTGGTTATTATTTCTTCGGATAGACAAGCCGGAATATCTCCTGTATACCCCTCTACGGGTGTATTTGCCACCATTATCATTCCTTTATTGTCTTTTATTGCATTTCCATAAGAAGTTAATTCTCCCCTACTCATAACCCCAGGGAAGTGCTTAAATACACCGGTTATACTACTGTTGGCTAAATAGTTCCCAGTAATAATCGGGCCAAATTCCACATTAAAGCCTAACGACCACAAATAATCTCCAATTACAGCGTCATTTTCAACATCCAATTCTTCTGTATCAAACTTATCACTTTCCAGAATCATATCTATTTCTGTACTTTCTTTATCTATACAAAGCATGGCAGGAACTCCTGATATATCCTCTGAATAATCCAAAGTGTTCATCAACATCTTTTTTGTCTGGTCTTCAGAAATAATATTAGGCTTTCTATAAATTAATCCACCAACCGGTTTGGAATTATATGCTTGTTTTGTTACATTCTCTGCTTTATAAACGGCAGAATAACCAGTAAGAGTTTCTGGAGTAATGATAAACATCTGGGCAACCTTCTGAGAAAGCGTCATGTCTGCCATAATCTTCTTTATTCTTATATCGTACTTGCTTTTAAAAGCAGTAGCCTGTGTAGCATTTGTAATGGTAGCCTGTGCATCCGTTTCTGAAGCATCCGATAATGATGCCATATCTTCTTTCAATTCTTCCTGCATCATAGCCACATCATTTTCCAACTCTGCTCCTGAATCTGAATCGGATGCCACTACAGCTTCTGTCGTCGGTTCCTCCGAAAAGTCAGAAAGGGCTCTGTCATCCTGCTTCTTAGCCTTTCCACCAAACACAAAAAGACATAGTACCAGAAGTACTACTGCCGCACCTATGACTATTAACTTTTTGTGCCTGCTATTCACTATAACAACCTCTATCTACATATTTCTTGTCAAATGTACTTCTACGGATTCATGTTCCTGAATCCATTATTACAAATGTGCTTCCTCCGCTGTCTGCATCAGCAGCCTCTTCTCTCCATCGGAAAGACACATCTCTCTTTCTAATAATTCAAATTCCTTCGCTACATTTGTATCCGCCAGAGTCATATTGTCGGAATTGATAGTAACTCTGATCCCATACTGAAGGAAGAATCTAAGTGGATAATGATCCAGATTTTCCACAACCCCGGATTTTATATTACTGGATGGACATAGTTCCAGAACCACGCCCTTATCTGCAAGTCTCTGCATAAGTCTGTCGTCTGACTGAGCTGCAAGACCGTGGCCTATACGTGATGCACCCATTTCCAGAGCTTCCCATATGCTTTCAGGACCAGCATTCTCTCCAGCATGTATGGTAAAAGGTATATGATGCTTCCTGGCAATACCGAAGAAATCGCCGTATTCACCTGTAGGATACTTCGCCTCATCTCCCATAAGATCCAGACCGGCTATCAGATAATTATTCTCATTCATATAATATCTGGCTATATCCACAGTTTCCATATTTCTGTCATATAAGTCGCTATTCATCTTACCTCTCATAAGACAGAGAATGAATCTAATATGAGGGAATTTCGGAAGTTCAATACTATGACCCTCTGACCTCAGATCATCATATACAGATCTGGAGAAATCCAGTCTCTTCAGATAACCATTCAGCACAGCTTCCACTACCTGATACTGACTGAGCCCTCTGGTCGTATGGAGCTGTGGAGTTATTCTGATCTCAGCATAGTCAACTCCGGCAGCTGTAAGCTCCTTCGCCAGCTCAACCGTTGCATACCCCAGATTTTCTTCAGTCTGAAGCAGCTGCATGGTTATATCCTCGCCTGGTCTTCCTTCCTGAACCACATTATCCATATACATCAGGGCTTTCTTAGTCTCTGGAGAAACCGAACCCTCTAGATGCAGATGTAAATCCGTGTAACCCATATAAACACCCCTTGGCATCCGCCATATATCCTGTAACAACCTTCTGATAAATGTCATAAGACATATACTTCTATAAATATACCACTTCAGATTAATCTGTACAATGTAATGAGTACATTTATCTATTTGTGTTTAAATTTATCTTTTTTCAGAAAAGGATTTGCAATCTCAGTTAAAAAATGCTAACATATGTTAGGAAATTTTTATTTTTATAACATCTATAAGTTTTATTTAAATAATATCAAAAATATATAACAGGAGTAATTAAAATGGAGATTCGCCAGTCAGCAGAAGATTATCTTGAAGCAATACTAATGATCAAGGAGAAGAAGGGGTATGTCAGATCTATAGACGTAGCCAATCAGTTAGGTGTTTCCAAGCCTAGCGTCAGCTATGCTACAAAGCGCCTCAGAGAAAATGGATATATTGCGTTCAACGAAGACGGCATGATTACTCTGACTGAATCTGGTATGGAGATTGCTTCCAAAATATATACAAGGCACAAGGTTCTCACAAGCGTATTCAAGCATCTTGGAGTGTCTGAAGAGACAGCCGCCGAAGATGCTTGTAAGATCGAACATGATTTAAGTGAAGAAACATTTGATGCCCTCTGCAAATATCTTGAGGACCACAATGTACTTGATGACTGATATAAGCTATGCAGTAGCTCCAGTATATAGCTGGTAGTACTTGCCCTTTTGCTCAATCAGTTCATCATGGGTTCCGCTTTCTATAATGCTTCCCTTTTCAAGAACCATTATACAATCGCTATTCTTAACAGTGGACAGTCTATGGGCTATGACAAATGTAGTCCTGCCGGCCATTAGTTTATCCATGCCTTCCTGAACCTCCCGTTCAGTTCTGGTATCTATGGAGCTGGTAGCTTCATCCAGGATAAGCGCCGGCGGATCAGCAACCGCTGCTCTTGCAATGGCAAGAAGCTGTCTCTGGCCCTGACTCAGATTTCCACCATCTCCTGTAAGTACAGTGTTATAACCATCAGGAAGCTGCTTTATAAAATGATCTGCATTAGCCAGCTTCGCTGCATTTATACATTCTTCATCTGTTGCATCAAGTCTTCCATACCTGATGTTCTCCATAACCGTAGTTGTGAAGAGATGTGTATCCTGAAGAACCAGACCCAGTGACCTTCTAAGGTCACCTTTTTTAATCTTGTTTACATTTATACCATCAAATCTTATCTTACCATCCTGGATATCATAGAATCTGTTGATAAGATTAGTGATAGTTGTCTTGCCTGCACCAGTGGAACCTACAAAGGCTATCTTTTGTCCAGGCTTTGCATCGATTGTTATATTGTGAAGCACCATCTTGTCCGGATTGTATCCAAAATCAACATCATCCATATAGATAGCACCCTGAAGTCTCTTGTATTCAACCTCATGAGTTTCTCTGTGTTCATGCTTCCATGCCCAGAGTCCTGTTCTTTCTGTAGTCTCGATCAGGTTTCCATTCTCATCCTCTTTAGCATTTACGAGCATTACATAGCCTTCATCAGTTTCAGGCTCCTGATCCAGAAGCTTATAAACTCTGTCAGCACCTGCAAGTGCCATGATGATGGAATTAAACTGCATGGACACCTGATTTATAGGCATGTTAAAGCTCTTGTTAAATGTAAGGAATGTAACAAGTCCGCCAACAGTAAGTGGAGCAAGTCCTGGGAAAGGCTCGCCTGATAAAGGCAGTCTTACAATAAAACCAAACTTAGTAAGGATTAGAATAGCTCCAACTACTGTACATATAACGTAGCTTAAGTTTCCTATCTGAGCCATGGACGGCATAAGGATATTTGCATACTTGTTAGCATTATATGCACTGTCAAAGAGGTTCTCATTCAGCTTGTTGAACTCATCTATACTTTCCTGTTCGTGATTGAATACCTTTACCACCTTCTGTCCGGTGATCATCTCCTCAATAAACCCATTCTCCTTACCCAGATTCTTCTGCTGTTCTACGAAGTAAACTCCACTCTTCTGTGAGATCTTCATTGTAACACTGAGCATGAAACCAACCATGATAAAAGTAACCAGCGTGAGTGGTATATTGCAGACTATCATACAGACAACTACACCTATAATAGTTACAGTACTGCTGAAGAGAGATGGTATACTCTGACTGATCATCTGTCTCATGGTATCTATATCATTGGTATATACAGACATGATATCTCCATGAGTATTGGTATCGAAATATTTGATAGGTAATGTCTGCATATGTTCAAACAGTTCATCTCTAAGACGACGAAGTGTTCCCTGCGATACATTTACCATGATGCGGTTATAAGCATAAGTAGATACAACTCCTACAGCATAAAATGCCGCTACCTGAAGTATTGCATGAAGCAGAGGAGTCATATCCGTGCTTCCGCTCTCTACCATTGGAGTTATATAATCATCAATAAGAACCTGCATGAACATGGTTCCCCGCAGATTTGCAAGAATGCTTATGATGATAAATATAAATACAAAAACCATCTGTAATCCATAATGATGGAACAGTGATTTAAATATTCTTTTGAGTATCTGTCCCGGATTTTCCACTGAAGGTTTCATTCCCCGGGGCGTTCTTCCTTTTGGAGCTGGCATATTTTATCTCCTCATTTATACATCGAAGTCCTTTGAACCACCCTGCTGTGATTCATAGACATCTCTATAGATTTCATTACTATTCATAAGTTCGTCATGTGTTCCGAAGCCATCTACACGACCTTCATTCATGACTATGATCTTATCAGCATCCATAACACTGGATATACGCTGAGCTATGATTATCTTGGTTGTATCAGGAATATACTTCTTGAAGGATTCCCTGATACGTGCATCCGTTGCTGTATCAACGGCACTTGTGGAATCATCCAGGATAAGTATCTTCGGTTTCTTAAGAAGCGCACGCGCGATACACAGTCTCTGCCTCTGACCACCTGACACATTAGTTCCACCCTGCTCCAGATGTGTGTTGTATTTATCTGGGAAATTTTCGATGAACTCATCTGCACAGGCAAGTTGGGCTGCTTCTCTGCATTCCTCTTCTGTGGCATCCTTTTTGCCCCAGCGAAGATTCTCAAGAATAGTTCCCGAAAAGAGTACATTTTTCTGAAGTACTACTGATACGGCCTCTCTAAGAGCTTCCATATCATAGTCTTTTACATCAATTCCGCCAACCTTGACTGATCCTTCTGAAGCATCGTACAGTCTGCTGATAAGATTTACCAGACTCGATTTGGAACTACCAGTTCCACCGATTATTCCTATTGTCTGGCCAGAATCTATATGAAGATTGATATCATCCAGAACCGGACGTTCTGCTGAATCATCATAACGGAATACTACCGACTCAAAATCTATGCTTCCGTCATTTATAGACATAATAGGATTCTCCGGATTCTTGAGTGTACTCTCCTCTTCAAGAACCTCTGCTATACGTTTTGCACTGGCAGTAGACATGGTGATCATAATGATAACCATTGAAAGCATCATCAGACTTATAAGTATCTGCATGCAATATGCAAGAAGCGTTGACAGATTACCGGTTGTGATCTTTTCATCTCCAACACCCAGTACTATAAGCTGTGCTCCTATCCAGCTGACCATGAGAATACAGAAGTAGATAGTCGACTGCATGATCGGCATAACGAGAGCCATAAGACCTTCAGCCTTAACAAAAAGTTTATAGATCATTCCACTGGATTTCTTGAATCTCTTCACTTCGTAATCTTCACGTACAAAGCCTTTAACCACACGGATAGCCGAAACATTTTCCTGCACGCTCTCATTCATTTCATCGTACTTAGGAAATGCAGCTGTGAAATATTTAGTTACTTTGGACATCATTATTACTGCAACGATAGACAGGAATATAACTGCGTAGAGATATACCTTCGCAACATCCGGACTGATCAGGAACGCTGCGATCATTGCAACTATAAGATTGATAGGCGCTCTGACCATCATCCTGAGTACCATCTGATAGGCATTCTGAATATTTGTGACATCTGTTGTAAGTCTGGTTACAAGACTTGCAGATGAGAATTTATCTATATTTGCAAAGGAAAATCCCTGAATCTTCTTGTACATGTCACGACGGAGATTCTTGGCAAGACCAGCTGATGCAAGGGCTCCATACTTTCCTCCCATAACGCCCGCAAAAAGAGCGCCAATGGCAAGAACTATCATGATCGCACCATTAATAAGAATGTGCTTCATATCGATATTATCACCTCTGGATATATCGATGATCTGGCCCATAACTACAGGGATAATTGTTTCGAATATAACTTCAAGAATCATAAATGCCGGCGTAAGTATCGACGCCGAAGCGAATTCCTGAACTTCTTTTAGAATTACTTTTAAAACTTTCAAACTGAATTCCTCCATTCCAATGTAAGAATTCTATCACTCATTATTGAATCAGTAAAGGTTTATGTGCTATATTATGGATAGGGTTAAATTTCAGCTTATGCTGAAAGGATCATTTTTCAGGAGACAGGGGTATGGAGCAGGTAGTAGTTAAAAACATCCATTTCGGTGATGGCACGCCTAAGATATGTGTGCCTATTGTTTGTCGTTCTGATGAAGAGATCCTGAAGCAGGCTGATTTTATTATGTCCGAAGCAAGGCGTTTGGAGGAACAGTATCCTGAACAGCGTCTGGACATGATCGAATTCAGAGCTGATTATTATGACAATATAACCAACAGCACCATGCTGGACGAGCTTCTCGAAAAGCTTCGCGAGGTTCTGGATGACCGAATCCTTCTCTTTACATACAGAAGCGAGGAAGAAGGCGGCGAGCTTCGCCATGACCGTGCTGAGAATATGGTTGATGATATCTATGATAATGTTATGGCCAGCCGGCTGGTTGATATGGTGGATGTGGAGCTCCTCTCCGGTAACTACAGAGTTGCAAGAACAACCACTAAGGCTCACGACAGTGGTATGAAATGTGTCGTATCCTGTCACGACTTCTCCATCACACCTCGTGATGATAAGCTTCTGGAAATGCTTCGTAACATGGAGATTCTGGGTGGAGATATCCTGAAGATAGCTACAACACCTAAAAATGCATTTGATACCAGACGTATCATAGAGCTGACAGAAAATATAAATACTCACAAGCTTGCAGCATATGATATTAATAAACCTATAGTCATGATATCTATGGGTACTATAGGACAGCCTACAAGAATTGCCAGAGGAGATGCCGGTTCAGCATTTACATTTGCCAGTGTTGGGCAGGGCTCAGCACCCGGACAATTCTCTCTCGAAGAAATGTTCAAAGAATTCTCAAGAAAAAATGGGTAGCATTGATATAGATCATGCTACCCATTTATTATCTCTGTTTCAATTATTACTGTTTATTTGGATTCTCCATAGGTCTTGCATCCGGGAGATCCTCAAGCTTTGGTTCACCTGGAAGTGGATATACGTTCTTCCATGCAGCCCTGAGCTGATCAGTAAACTTATACATATCCATAATATACTTTCTTGTCACTTCAGGAGTTTCGAGCTTTCCAACAATGATAGCTTCTCTTGCAGCCAGGAACTCATACTCGTAACCTGAAATGAAATTATCTGGTCTTTTGAAGGTTTCAACAAGCTCTCCATTTACACCATAGGTTTTAATCTCTTCAGGATTATTAACGTTATCTATCTCAATTCTTCCTGTTGCCTGATATATCTTACATGTATTGTCTGAGTTGTACATCATAGTAGAGAATACATTTGCAAATCTTCCTCTGGAGAAGTTCATCTGTATAGCCTGCTGACAGTCAACACCTGTTGAAAGCTTGAGATTTGATGTTCCGATGGATATAGGCATTCCACCCATTACAAGGAATGTAAGTGATAATGGATATATACCCAGATCAAGAAGGGAACCACCTGCAAGCTTTGGATCAAGAAGTCTTGGCCTGTCCATCAGGTTGTATCCAAGATTAGCAGTCATATATCTTACTTCACCATACTTATCCTGCTTAAGGTATTCCTGAAGATTCTTTATAAGCGGATGATATCTGGTCCACATTGCTTCGCCGCAGAACAGATTCTTCTCTTCTGCAAGCTTAAGTGTTTCATAAGCTGTCTTGGCATTGTAAGAAAATGGCTTCTCAACCAGACATGGCTTTCCTGCATTCAGACACATCTGAGCCAGTTCAGCATGATTTGAGTTGACTGTTGCTATATAGATCATTTCAACTTCATCATCATTTGCCAGATCTTCGTAAGAAGTATAATACTTCTCAAAGCCATACTTTTCTTTATATTCTAAAGCCCTCTCTTCTGATGTGGATGCAATTGCATAATTCTCAAATCCATCCAGCTTCATAAGGGTATCTGCTACAACACCAGATATATAACCGGCACCCATGATACCTATTTTGAATCCTACCATATTACCGTCTCCTTTTTACATACACCTCAATACGTGCGATTTAATACTCTTTTGCTTCTTCCTCTCCACTGAGAACTCTGAGCGCTCCCTGTGCAAGAGCAAGCAGTTCGTCCTCGCCCGGATAAATAGTAACCGGAGCTATGAACTCAACTCTTTCCTTAATATCATTAGTTACCTGCTCGCCATGTGCGATACCGCCGGTAAGTATTATCTGATCAACCTTGCCCTTAAGTACTGCAGCCTGTGCACCGATATCCTTGCTTACCTGATATGAAAATGCCTTGAATATCAGATTAGCCTCTTCATCCTCCAGACTTCTTCTATATACTTCCTGAGCATTATTTGTTCCAAGATATGCATTGTATCCGCCGTTACCGATGAGCTTCTTCATAACTTCTGCTTCGGTATACTTTCCGGAGAAGCACATTTTAACAAGAGATGCTGGTGGAACTGCGCCTGATCTCTCAGGTGAAAATGCACCATCACCTGACAGAGCATTAAATACATCAATAACTCTTCCGCCTGAATGAGCACCAACAGAAACTCCGCCGCCCATATGAACCACGATAAGATTCAGGTCCTCATAGTTCTTGCCAACTTCCTTTGCATAACGCTTTGCAACTGCCTTCTGATTAAGTGCATGGAATACAGAAGTACGTGGAAGTTCAGGAACACCTGAGATTCTTGCCACATCCTCCAGCTCGTCAACAACTACAGGATCAACTATGAAGGATGGCTTTCCGATTCCGTCCGCGATCTCCTTAGCCAGGATTCCTCCAAGGTTGGAAGCATGCTCGCCGCCAACTGCATTCTTCAGATCCTCTACAAGCTTGTCAGTTACTGTATATGTTCCACTTGGGATAGGCTTTAAAAGTCCGCCTCTTCCAACTATTACGTCAAATGTACTGACGTCGATTCCATTATTCTTAAGGAATTCAAGGATCATTTCCTTACGAAAATCGATCTGATCGACTATCTTGTCGAATTGAGCGATCTCCTCAGTTGTATGTCTTAATGTTTCTTCTGAAACTAAATTCTCATCTTCGAAAACGCCGAGCTTTGTAGATGTTGAACCCGGGTTGATAATAAGTGATTTGATCATGGGTCAAGCTCCTTTTTCTTTACTGTTTATTCTTCTTCAATGAATCTGCAACAATTGCTCCCAGTGCCAGGGAATTAACCTTAACCTCGAAGCTGTCCGATCTGGATGTAAGAACAACTGGTGCTGCAGTACCTGTGATAATATTTCCTGTTCTTACCTGAGCGAAATGACCCAGTCCTTTATAAACCAGATTTCCTGCATGTATATCAGGAAAGAGAAGAATGTCAGCATCTCCGACGATCTTTCTATCTGTTGCACCCTTATGCAATGCTGATTCAGGACATGTAGCCAGGTCTAAAGATAATGGACCATCAACGATACATCCTGTGATCTCGCCTCTTTCATTCATAGCTGTAAGCTCTGCAGCTTCAACTGTTACAGGCATCTTAGGATTTACAACCTCTACTGCTGCAAGTGGTGCAACCTTTGGATTATCAATACCACATGCGTTACATATCTCAACAGTATTTCTGATTATATTAGCCTTATCCTCAAGTGTAGGATATGGTATAAATGCCACGTCTGTAAGGAAAAGCAGATGATCCACGCCCTTCATGTCAAACACGCATACATGAGAAAGTGGTCTTCCTGATCTGAGACCAACCTCCTTATCAAGTACACTCTTTAAAAACAGCTTTGTATCAAGCAGTCCCTTCATATACATGTCAGCCTCTCCATCATGTACAAGCTTAACAGCTGTAAGGCTTGCTTCTACAGGATCCTTCACGTCAATCACTTCATAACCTGACAGATCCATGCCTATCTCATCAGCAACCTTCTTAATCTCATCTGCATCACCAACAAGTACAGAATCAGCTATATTTCTCTCCTTTGCAGCCTTTACTGCAAGTAATACCTCGCTGTCCTGTGCTACGGCAACAGAAACCTTCTTCTTTTCAATCTGAGATAACTTTGCAAACAAATCATCAAAATTCTTGCTCATTTCTCCCATTCCTTTCAATTAGTTATATATTTATATCCTTTAAGGATACATTATTTATTTTTCTTTTCCTTAGCCTGAGCGTAATAATCAAGTCCTATAGGAATAATAGTGAGAATGATGAGAATGATAGACAGCATCTTCTCTGCACTGGACAGACGAAGTGCCTTGGTATAGGCCTGCTTTATATCCTTTCTATCCCTCTTCTCCTGCTTCTTAGCTTCCTTCTTTATAGCTTTATTCTCTTTCTTCATACGCTTCTTAGCTATGTTCTTAGCCTTCTTAGCTTTTGTAACTCCATTTTCTTCCATAGTTTTTTCTCCTGTTCATCCCAATAATAACTTACTAACTCCACATATTTGCAACAAGGCTGAGTATTATGGCTATCAGAACTATTACCAGCATCGGTATAGTTCCTATCAGAGTTTCTTTTATACCCTTCTGATGAACTCTGTCGTTTCCAAGAAATCTGTGAACGCCCTTGTTCTCCATCAGATCGACCTCTTCGCCCTCTTCATATATACAAAACATTGGATTCTGCTTTGAATACACAAGTCGGCCGTCGCCCACCTCGATGGTCAGCTCTATATATTTTTTGTGATATATCTCATCTCTCTTCTCTTCCACGGTCTTTATCCTGCCCTTAACAGGATTCCAGCCGGAAAGCAGCCTCTTCCTTCTGTGATTACTGCCTGCAGTGCAGAAGTAAAGCTCTACAAGAAATACGAGTATCACAACTATTGCAGTTATATTCTGAACACTCAAATCTTAATAACCATCCTTAATTTATATATCTTCTTTATGCCGCAACCAGATATATGAAATATCCTATATATACAATCAGAAAGATAATGCCATTCCATCTTCTAAGTTCTTTAATGTTAAATGTAAATAACCAGAGAAGAACTGCTGCCACAAGAGCTATAATAGCATCTATAGTAAAATTAACAGTATCTGATATAAACGGAAGATTAATTATAGTTGAAGTAATACCCAGTATAAAGAATATGTTGAATATATTACTTCCAACTATATTACCTATTGCTATATCCGCATTTCCTTTTCTAGCTGCTGTCACAGATGTCATAAGCTCTGGAAGGCTGGTTCCCAGTGCTACTATGGTAAGTCCGATGATTCTGTCTGAAACTCCCATCCTGGATGCTATGGCAGAAGCGCCATCTACGGCTATATTACTTCCAAATATTATCGCAGCCATTCCTCCCAGGATAAAGATAGGAATCAGCCATGCTTTAACATTCTTTATATCGCCCTCTTCTTCATCTTGGTGACGTCTTGCATATATAAACAGATAAACCAAATAAGCAACCAATAAAGCTAAAAGCACTATACCAGTTAATCTGGTGAGCTCCTTTCCTAAAACTCCCCACAATAAAAGCAGAATTGTTCCACCGATCATAAAAGGCATATCCACCCATACTGTTGACTTCTTCACACTAAGTGTAGTAATAAGAGCAGTTACTCCAAGAATAATAAGGACATTCATTATATTGCTTCCAACAACATTTCCTATGGAGATTCCATTATTTTCTTTTAATCCAGCGCTAATACTAACTGCAGCCTCAGGAGCACTTGTTCCAAAAGCTACAATTGTCAGCCCAATTACAATCTGAGGTATACCAAGCTTTAATGCCATAGCTGCTGCGCCATCAACAAAAAAATCCGCTCCCTTTAGAAGGAGTGCGAATCCGATCACAACTTTTAATACATCAATAACTATATCCATTTCTGGTCTCCAGAATTAATACGCAAATTTTCATACAGAGTTAATTGTAATAAACCTTTAAATCATTGTCAATGTGAGAATAAAGGACGAGGATTGTTTCCAAAATCAGAAACAACCCCCGTCTTAAATTTCACAATTTATTCTTTTGTAAGTGTTACAGTATCAATTAAATGCTTGAAAGTATCACTCTTTAAGAAATCTTTTACTTCGAATACTGCGCCTTCATCCATAATAGGACTTTTCTGAACATTTATGTAGCATGCATATATCTGATTATCAACTGCATCACATACTGGGAATGTGCACTCGTATTCATTTTCGCCATCATAAACTTCATATCCATCGCGACCATTTATGGTAATAGCGCTATAGTCATGATGATCTCCGCCAAAAGCACTCTCTTCTTTTATCAAGCTGTTCCAGTAATCATGATAGAGATAAACCTTTACCTTTGAGTTGTTTTCAGTATCATGAATGTAAGCAGAATTTGCATCAATCTCCACTTCGTACTTTGCATCCTTTGGCCATTCAAATGTCATCTCTCCGCCATTGGAATTAACAAGTGTATAAGTTTCTGTTTCCATTGCAGCCTCTGTTGCTTCTTCAGTAGCTGCCTCTGTTGTTACCTCTTCTCCTGCATCTGCAGCTGCTTCTGTTGTGTCTGATGTATCATCACTTCCGCCGCATGCTGTGAGACCGGTCAGGGCAAATGCCATAACCATACCTAAAACAAGAATTTTCTTTTTCATACTTTTCCCTCCACAATTCTTGAAACAATAAAACAGTTACATTTCAAGTCTATATTACATATATGTATAGGTCAAGGTTAAAAACTCATTCCCTATGATCATATGATTTAATTTTCTGACAGATACTCCAGATATTCTTCAAGGCACATATCCTTTTCCTGCATTTCCAGTGCCGCCTTCTGACCTACAAACCGATAATGCCAAGGTTCATTATTGATTCCTGTTATATCTGTTTTATCTTCAGGATATCTTTTTACAAAGCCATATTTGTAAGCATTATCATATAACCATGAATAAACTTCTTCATCTGAACTCACATTGCTATCTGCATTTATATCAACACTGATACCAAGCTCATGCTCACTTGTTCCAGGAACAGCAACATATTCTCTGGCTTTTTCTTCAGCCTCCTCATATGTGCATCCCTGATCCTGGTATTCCTGAATCCTTTCGTCCATGATCTGTTGCTGTTCTTCCCTGGTTCTGTAGCCTTCGCGAACGAAGAGATCAATTCCACTACTTCTCGCATCATCAAACATTTTCTGAAGCGCAGGATATATCCTTGTATCAACCTGCTTACCATTTGACAGGTCCGTTAAGTTTACAGTGTAATCATCAGGAACAGGATTATCCTTATTTACAAGAATCAGATTCCAGCCAGTGTCATCAACCGATTCATCAATTTCCTCAAAAGAATACTCATGTTGAAATCCTTCTATGTTATAGAGAAAGACTTCATGAATCTCTTCAGTGTAGCCCTCATAGAATCCCTTTACCATTCCAAGGACTATCTGAGAACCTCTGTTGTAACTAATGAGCATCTGTCCATCTGACTTATTAAAACTGATGCCCTCTATCTCACCCTGAAGGGTTACATCATCCAGAGTTCTTTCAAGTACAACAGTAGCCGTTGTAGATGATTCTTCTATCTTCGTTCTGTATACATGATCCGGCTCACCAAGATCAGCGGTTCCATCATCCGCTGTCATATACAGATATCCGTCATAATAAGCAATTCCCTGCAGCCATTGTGGAGGGCATTGCAGATGTATTTTTCCCTTGTACTCTCCACTCGTCAGGTCATACCTGTACAGGTATCTTCCGCTCTCATCTCCAGCCCAGGATGTAAGCCATATCGAGTTGGAATCCGGGTCAACAGCTATTCCCGAGCATTCAGTCTGCCCACTCGTTTCGTCAAATGTTATGGAATCCTCCAGCTCGTATGTGTCAGCATTATAAACTGCTATCTGAATATCCTTTGCCTCTCCGTCCATAAAGTACTCAACTCCGGCATATATCTTACCGTCGTAGAAATCGATATCCCCTATGTGATTAACTTCCTTGTCAAAACCATCAAATGGATTCTCAATCTCTGATACCTTATTCCAGTCGCTGTCATATCTGGAGAGTGTTGTACTACCACTTACATAGTAGCAATCATCTCCACAGGCAACTCCCTGCCTTCCATCAACCGCATGAATATCCGCAAGGGAATACTTAAAGTTAGGCGCAGGATTTCCCTCCTCTTCAGGTCTCCCCTCCACTGTTACAGGAGCAGGCTGTATCTGATATTCTTCTGTAGATTCTTCAGCCTCCGTCGGAGTCATATATGACACTTCAGAATCAGTCTCTTCAGCACTCCCTGCACTATGTACATCGGCAGGCTTTTCCTCTTTGCCAGCTCCACATCCACTTAATGCTCCAATCATTAATAAGAGCAATACTAAACTAAATCGTTTCTTCATTCGTTCTCATTTTCCTCTAAAGTATTTTCGTTCTTATACAGTAATACATGATCCCTCGAACTGCAAGGGTGGGAATAACCCCGTTCCCCAATTCCCATTGACTTTGATTATAGGTAGTGATATATTTTAATACGTTAACGCGCTAAAGTATTGCGATTGATTGGAGGAATATTCTATATGAATAATCTTGATATTGTATATAAAATAATAAAGGGGCCTTCTTTTGAAGAGTCTGGAATACATACAATAGGAATTGCAGGTCTTGGTCTTATCGGTGGATCCTTTGCAAAAGCATTTAAATCGAATTGCGATGCACGTGTCCTGGTTTTTGATCTCGACAGTTCTGTTACAGACGAGGTTATAAATGATGGATTTGCAGATGGTATTCTCACTGATGATAAAATACCTGAGTGTGATCTCATTATTCCTGCTCTTTATAACCAGGCTGTCATAGATTATGTTGGTCATATCGCTCCTCTTGTTAAGAAGTCTGCCATTGTTATAGATACCGGTGGATTAAAGAGAAGCATATGTGAAGAATGCTATAAGATAGCTGATGAGTATGGATTTACATTTGTTGGCGGCCATCCTATGGCAGGTAAGAAATATTCCGGATATAAATATAGTTCTGCTAATCTTTTCAAGGACGCATCCATGATCGTATGTCCAAAGGATAAGGAAGACTACGAGCTTGTAATGCATTTGAAGGATGTATTCTCTCCATGTGGTTTCGGAAGACTCACTATCTGTTCTGCTGAGACTCATGATGCTATGATTGCATTCACTTCAGATCTTGCACACATCGTATCAAATGCATATGTTAAGAGCCCTACAGCTTCAAAGCACCGCGGTTTCTCCGCTGGCAGCTACAAGGATCTGACAAGGGTTGCCTGGCTGAACGAAGACATGTGGACAGAGATCTTCATGGAGAATAAAGACAATATCATCCAGGAGCTGGATTATATCATCGCAAATCTTGAAGAGTATAAGAATGCTATGGAGCAGGATGATCCTGAGACTTTACGAACACTGCTCCGAGATGGTAAGCTGGCTAAAGAGAGAATCGATGGTAAGTAGATGGTTTTATTATGAATAACATTTCTGAAGAAAATTCAATAACACTTGATACATTTAGATATAACTGTGCAGGAAATGTGCCTGCTATAGTTTCTAAATCCTATGCTCATAGATACATAATCCTCGCGGCTCTGGCGAAGGCGCCAAGCAGGATTATATGTAAGGGAACTTCGAGGGATATAGAGGCAACTATAGGCTGCATGAACAGTTTGGGTGCAGATATCAGACGTGACGGTGATGCACTGATCATTAATCCTATTTCATATGACAGGGCTTCCACTGAAGCATCCGAATCTATTGATGTCGGCGAAAGTGGTTCTACTCTACGTTTTATGCTTCCAGCCATAGGCGCCCTGGGTAGAAATGTTTCGATAACGATGCATGGACGTCTGCCGGAAAGACCGCTCTCTCCTCTGTATGAAGAAATGGAGGAGCACAATGTTTCAATGTCAGAACAGGGAAGTAATCCTTTTCATATATCTGGTCAGATGACAAGTGGAGATTATACTATTGCAGGAAATATCTCTTCTCAATTTATCACAGGACTTCTAATGAGCCTGCCTCTTCTTGAGGGAGACAGCAGGATTATCGTAACTGGTAAAATGGAATCCAGGCCATATATAGATATCACTTTAGATGTTCTAAGGAAAATGGGTATAACCATAACTGAAGAAGCCGGTACATTTATTATTAAGGGTGGACAGATTCCTTTCGTATCGGAAGACTTCGTTGTTGAAGGAGACTGGAGTAATGCAGCTTTCTTCCTCTGTCTGGGAGCTATGGGCAAGAAACCCGTAACTGTATCCGGGCTCAATCCACTCAGTGAGCAGGGCGACCGTAAGATACTGGATATCCTGAACCGCTTCGGCGCATTTGTCTCAATCATTCCAGATGATGATAAGACTTCATCTGTTACAGTTTCACCTGGTGCTTTAAAAGGAATTGATATAGATGCTGCTGATATCCCGGATCTGGTTCCCATCATTTCAGCTGTTGCCGCAGTAGCAGATGGTACCACAACTATTAGAAATATAGAGCGACTCAGAATAAAGGAGAGCGACAGAGTTCAGACTGTGATAGATACTCTGAGCAAGCTCGGTGCAGATATAAGAGAAGTAAAAACTGTCGACGACAGCACTAATATAAAGGACGATAACGATAATAAATCCTACCTGGAAATCCGTGGTAAGAAATCCCTCTCCGGTGGCACCGTCGATTCACACAACGATCATCGAATCGCCATGACAGCTGCCATACTATCTGCCGTCTCCGAAGGACCTGTCACCATCACCAACTGTCGGGCCGTTGAAAAATCCTACCCGAACTTCTACGAAGAGTTGTTATCATTAACAAATTAACTATAAAGTCATGCTACGATCACCTGTAGTGTGACTTTCTTTTTTTGTACCCACCCGATTCACAAACATACCCTCCAAACACGCGTTTTTATTCTAACATTCGTCTGTCGTCTCCATTTACGGACGAACAGGGAACGTCCGCTGACAACCGAAACTTCTTTCAAAAGCGTCGGCGGCGCCCTGCTTCGTCCTATTCCGACTCCGACGAACGTAAGAAGTGAAACGCTATCGTTTGTCGGGTGTATTTGTGAATCGGGTGAATATGATAATACAAAAAAGTCATGCTACAATTGCTTGTAACATGACTTATCTTTCTACCAGCGATAAACGCCCTTCTCTGTCAGATCCTTCAACATATCCTTAACCTTATCCAGGTCTTCGATATATGTCATACCGAACCAGGTCTCATCGGTAGGAATACATTTTACAGTTCCTGCACCTCTCTCAAGTATATCCTGAACTGCATCTGAAAGTGTCTCCTCGAATCCCTCAGGATTCTCAGCAACGCCCTTCACGAATCTATCCTTGAAGGTTACTGTTATATCATCTATGAAGCCCGGCTTAAATGCCCAGAGATTCATGGAAGCAACTGCTCCTTCAGGAATCTCAGTAAATGTAGCTCCATCATCAAGAGTGAAGAAGCCCTTGCCATCTTCAAGCTTGATCTTCTTTCTCTCATCTATTCTGTCAAGGTAGCCATCAGCATCCAGCTTGCAGATACCTCTGCTGACTGTTCCCTTATCACTAAGAGTTCTTACAAGATCATAACCTATGCAGGCATGGTTTGTATCCTTCTCTTCATTTATAAGGAAATCTGCTGCCAGTTCAAATGCGCCTCTTCCGTAGAAGTCATCCGCATTGATCGTAAGGAATCCTTTTCCCTTAAGAACTTCTCTTGCAGACCATATTGCATGAGTTGTACCCCATGGCTTAACTCTGCCTTCAGGAAAATCGATATCACCAGGAACATCATCCAGTGACTGGAATACATAAGAAACCTTTATCTTCTCAGATACTCTGTCGCCGATTGCCTTCTTAAATGCATCCTCAAAATCACGTCTTATAATAAATACAACTTCACCGAACCCGGCTTCAATCGCATCATATATAGCGTAATCAATAAGTACATGTCCAGAATCATCAACTGACTGTATCTGCTTAAGGCCCTTGAATCTGCTGCCAAGTCCTGCAGCCATAACTACAAGTGCCGGCTTATTCGCATTTGCCATATACAACCTCCCTTAATAAATACCTATCCTTTACAAGTACATTTTACTAGATCTCAAAGCCCCTTACTCTGGATCCTCCTCATAAGCATCCGGTTCAGCA
>CAMHCL010000003.1 GCA_946183625.1 uncultured Lachnospiraceae bacterium | reverse complement strand
CTGCCAGGAAACTCCTTTAAACTTTTCTTTAAGCGCCATGAAAAGAGCATAATCGTCAAGCCAATACTTTGCTCCCTTTAAAAAGCTCTTATAAGCACTGCTTTCCTTATGCTTAGACTTCTTATAAGCTTTTTTCAGAAGTACAAATCTGGTATTATACAGCCACTCATAGTCAATATCATTTTCAGGTGCTAAAGAAACATGCTCTTTTGCCTCCTTTTCAGTAAGCAGGCCTTCGCTTACTAATTCATCGATATCAACAAAATATGGATTTCCCGCAAAAGCAGAAAATGACTGATAAGGGCTATCTCCGTAGCTGGTAGGTCCTGCCGGCAGCACCTGCCAATAAACAAAGCCGCACTCCTTTGCAAAATCAGAAAAACTGACCGCTTCCTTTCCGAGCGCACCAATTCCGTACTTACCTGGAAGAGAGCTAATCGGCATTAAAATACCGCTTCCTCTTACAATTCCTGAAGAATCCTGTCTTTTCATATTGCCCGCTTTCTGTTGCGCATCATGTATTTTGTATGCGCAACCACGTTGTACATTGCTATTTTTAAGTGTTTTAAGTTGTTTTCGCATATTTTCTGCTCAACTTGTTGAAACTATAATATCATACTTTTTCCAAAAAATCTAGTCTATTTTTAAAATTTTTTTCATTTTCGACGATTTTTTTAGTATAAAGTCACAAATTATTTGCTCAACCGATTGCGCGCTTTTCTGTATTTTTTTATTCCCCGTCTAAAGCTCTTTGCATTTCGCATAGCGGCATTTTTGAGTGTAAGCCCATCCTAAAGCTCTTTACATCTTACATAGCGGCATTTGCACAAGCAAAACTTCTTAGATAAATAATTATCTTCCGCTATCTCTTTGCTTTTCTTTTTTCTTTTTAAGCTTTATTGCTATAGATACTGACATTACAATCAGGATCAGTCCAAAAATAATACTTTCCACCGAATCCATTATGCTTTCTTCATCGCCCACATATAGTATATCTACTGCAAGTCCGCTGTTTATAAGCTTTCCTTCCGTATAATTCCATGCAAGCGATTCAAGCCTTTCATCAACTGTTTTCTTATTCATCATAATCTTACCCTCCATTTTTTCATTATTATTTTCTGCTTACATCTTATATACAATGTGAGACTTAATATGGAGACATGATTTTTCAAGCATATGGCCCCTGGTTTTTGTGTTGCTTTTTTTCTTCGTTTTTGTTATCTGTTATATATGAATGATGAAATGTAACTATGTGGATTAAAAAAGAGAGGAAAATTATGAATATACCTAAAGACCCTATAATGTTAATGAGTTATATTAATACCCAGCTGAGAGATAATTACAGTTCACTGACAGAATTTGCAAAGTCAAATGATCTGGATGAGGAGGAGATAATCACGAAGATGGGTAATGTCGGATATAAATATGATCCGGAAGATAATCGTTTTAAGGAAAAGTTTATACAATTAAAGCAGGTAAAGTAATAAAGGTATCATAAAACATACAAAAAGGACCAATCGGATTTATCCCGGTTGGTCCTTTTATGTGGGCTTGAATTTACGCCCTAAACAGCTACATCGTCCCAATATTTATCGATATAGTCGCCGATTACAGTACCTTTGGATTTATAGTAGCAAACCAGCTTGTCCCTGTTGAATCCTTGCGACTTTGTACCCCTGATAAATGAGAACAGGCCGTTTTTGAACTCTGCATCATTTTCAGGATCGCTTGGATTTGATACATCCATGATCACACCTGTTCCTGCAGAAACATTATCAAGGTTGTAAAGAAATAGTTTTTCGATTGGCTGTCTGTTATTCTGTGTCATTAAATTTTCCTCCAAATACTTTATTTGATTTTTACCTTCGGACTATATACAAGTTATTCACTAAAAATGAGACTAAAACTTCAAGTATGTGTTTGACGTGCAAATATCTTTATAGTACAATGTAGCGGTTAAATGTAATTAACAGCATAGTTAAAATGTGAATATAAATATTAAAAGGGAGAATCAACATGAGTAAAAAACCGGTAGTTCTTATGGTACTTGATGGATATGGTCTTTCAGATCATCATGAAGCAAATGCAGTATACATGGCTAAAACACCAGTTATGGACAAGCTGATGGCAGAGTGCCCATTTCAGAAGGGATATGCTTCAGGACTTTCAGTAGGTCTTCCAGATGGCCAGATGGGAAATTCTGAGGTTGGTCATATGAATATAGGTTCAGGAAGAATCATATATCAGGATCTGACTCTTATTACAAAATATATCCAGGACGGAGTTTTCTTCAAGAACGAAGAGCTTCTTGCAGCAATCAATAATTGTAAGGAAAAGAATTCCGACCTTCATCTCTGGGGACTTCTCTCAGATGGTGGTGTACACAGCCACAACACACATCTCTATGCAATCCTTGAGATGTGCAAGAAAGAGAATTTTGAAAATGTATACATTCATCCATTTTTCGATGGAAGAGATACACCTCCAGCATCAGGTAAGGATTACCTCCAGGAGCTGGTTGATAAAACAGTTGAAATCGGAGTAGGTAAGGTTGCTTCTCTTTCAGGCCGTTACTACGCAATGGATAGAGATAACAACTGGGATAGAATTCAGAAGGCATATGACAGCCTTGTACTCGGCGAAGGAATAAAGGCTACAGATCCAGTACAGGCTATGCAGGAATCATATGATAACGGAGTTACAGATGAGTTCGTAGTTCCTACAGTTATAACAGATGAAAATGGAGAGCCGCTTTCACTTGTTAAGGATGGAGATTCAGTTATCTTCTTTAACTTCCGTCCTGACAGAGCTAGAGAGATCACAAAGGCATTCTGCTTCTCAGATGAAGATATAGCAGCACAGCCTGGAGATGCATCAGATACAAAATGTATCAAGTTCCTGAAGAGAGCTAATGGATTCCTGAAGCTTACATATGTATGCTTCAAGGATTATGACGAGACAATTCCTAACAAGCTCGTTGCATTTAAGAAAGAAGAGATCAAGAATACATTTGGCGAATTCCTTGCAAATAAGGGACTCAAGCAGCTCAGAACTGCAGAGACAGAGAAGTATGCTCACGTAACATTCTTCTTCAATGGTGGTCTCGAAGAGCCAAACGAAGGAGAGGAGAGAATTCTGGTTAATTCACCAGCAGTTGCAACCTATGACCTTCAGCCTGAGATGAGTGCTCCAGAAGTTTGCGAGAATCTCGTAAATGCAATTAAGTCAGATAAGTACGATGTTATCGTAATCAACTTCGCTAACCCTGACATGGTAGGACACACAGGAGTGCTTGAAGCAGCAATCGCTGCAGTAGAGACAGTAGATGAGTGTGTAGGAAAAGCAGTAGAAGCAGTTAAGGAAGTAGACGGCGTTCTCTTCATCTGTGCAGATCACGGAAACTGCGAGCAGATGCTCAACTATGAGACAGGCGAGCCACACACAGCTCACACAACAAACCCTGTACCATTCATCCTCTTCAACTACGATCCTGCTTACACACTTAAGGAAGGCGGAAAGCTCTGCGACATAGCTCCAACACTTATTGAGATCATGGGACTTGAGCAGCCAGCTGAAATGACAGGAGAATCACTTCTCATTAAGAAGTAAATACATAAAAAAGAAAACCTCACATTCCGTTATAGGATGTGAGGTCTTTTTGCTTATATTTATAAATTACATTTTTTCAGGTTCTGGATAATCAACACCCTGTGTATCTACAGTGACTGTCTTCATTATCTGTGGCTCTACTGGCTTGTCTGCCCAGCCTGTCTTTGTAAGGGCTATTCTATCAACTACGTCCTGTCCTTCGATAACCTTTCCGAATGCTGCATAAGCACCATCGAGATGAGGTGATGTCTCATGCATGATGAAGAACTGTGAACCTGCAGAATCAGGATTCATGGAACGAGCCATAGACAGAACACCTGTTGTGTGGAGCAGGTTGTTCTCGAAACCATTCTGTGAGAATTCACCCTTGATTGAGTAACCAGGTCCGCCTGAACCACGTCCGTCAGGATCTCCACCCTGTATCATAAATCCAGGAATAACTCTGTGGAATATAAGTCCATCATAGAATCCCTTCTTAACTAATGAAATAAAATTGTTTACTGTGTTTGGAGCAATCTCAGGATAAAGCTCAGCTTTGATAACTCCGCCATCTTCCATAGTGATAGTAACGATTGGATTTGCCATTGGTTTCTTCTCCTTGTTATTTATTTGCGATGTAACGCCCAATATGTAAGTAGTATAACACATTTTTTTGCTATTCTAAATACTTGGATTATTTGTTATAATAATGTGAGTGTTTTGGTATATAATCCGAGGGATAAAATATGGATGAAGTGAAAAAGAAAAATAAAAAAGTATTGATAATAGCAATTGTTGCTTCTGTCGCATTCGTTATTCTCGTAGCTGGAACAATCTTAGGCATTGTTGCATACTCCAGTTATAAAACAGTAAAGAATGGAACTAAGTGTGAAGCCGTGGTTGTTGAAGAAAGACGGATAGTCAATACGCGTAGAGAGAATCGTCATATGACACGGTCGTATTATTATAAATACACATTTGAAGTAACTTTTCCGGAAGAGAAAAAAGGAGAGCGCTTCACAAAGAGCAATTCTTCATATGTAGAAAGCAGACTTGGCGAGACTGTAACATTTTATGAATATAAGGGGAACAGGGTTCTTGTATGGTAGCTGACGTAATACGCAAAATCATAAAAGGTGTTAGAAGCATTCTCACATTAACATACAGTGAATTTGTTAAATGGCTTCATGACCATGATGGTTCGATTACAAGTTATATTGCCAAGTTTGTAATAGCATTCTTCGTATATGTCATCATCAGTGATTATCTTTTGAAGATAATAAAAAAGGTTGAATCTAACATGGAGGAAAAGGGCAACAAAAGTAATCCTATTCTGATAGTGCTCCATGGTATAAGGTTTGTTCTACAGATCAACCTTATATATATTATAATAAGACAGTTAAATGTGGTGGAGATCGATCCTCTTACGACTATTCAGCTTTCAGCAGCGTTTTTCCTTATCATGATAATACAGGGAGCATTGGTTAAAAATGTGACGAAGCTGGTACATTTTATAGTAAGGAAAATAAGAGGTGATGATTATTATATTCCTGAGTCGAAAGAGTACCACATACATGGAATAAATAAGGATAGCGAAACCGGTGAAGTTGCGTATCGTCTGCTTAAAATACTAGCAAAGCTGATAGGTATAGCTATAGCGGGGTTTTTGGTTTTTACTGGTTATCATGGCGTCAAATATATATCCAGAAACAGTGGAGAAGAGATATCTCAGTTGTTGGGAAAATCGGATTATGTTATAGCGAAGGAAACTGAAACGGAGTTTACTGAAAGAAGCAGTGTTTCAGCAACAATGCCAATGTATGCTGAAGGTACGGTAAAAGTTACATCAAATGGAGCGTTGAATATAGTATATCTCAATGGAAAGCAGGTTGGTGTAAATACTCGAGATAAAAAGTATAAATTCTTTGGTGTATCTGTTGGACAGAGCGAACTAGAAGTAAGTGACTGGATAACATATAATTATACGGGATATACTGCTGCACTTCAGGGAATGCATACCAGAGGCTCAGATGAATATATATATTATAATGACAAAAATAATGACTGCTTGATAGTTTCTATGAATCCGAAGACTAATCGAGTGGCGGCGGTGACATATTACACAGATTATAAAAAAATCTCAGAAGAAATTGAAAACATGGATGAGTAAAGGTGGAGCTTTGTAAAGCAAGTTTGCTACCGATTACACCTTGACTTTGCAAGTCATGAAATGTAAACTATTACTTAGCTGTGTGACTGACGGATTAAAGTGGAGTTTACCACGCGAAGCACGGCTTAGAAAGTAGATTAACCGGCCGTCTGGGTAATGATTTACCCGGACGGCTTCTTTTTATAGTCAGGGTAGAAAATAATATTTTAGGAGGAAAATCATGGAAAGAAAAAATCTGGCAGCAGAGATATCTGCAACAACTTATCCGGGAAGAGGAATCGTAATCGGAAGAACACCTGATGGAAAGAAAGCAGCAATCGCTTACTTCATCATGGGCCGTTCAGAAAACAGCCGAAACAGAGTGTTTGTAACAGAAGGAGAAGGCATCAGAACAGAAGCATTCGATCCATCCAAGATGGAGGATCCAAGCCTTATCATCTACGCACCTGTTAGAGTAAGAGGAACAGATACAATCGTTACAAACGGTGATCAGACAGATACAATATACGAGAATATGGAACAGGGCGATACATTTGAAGAATCCCTTAGAAATCGTGAATTTGAGCCAGATGGACCAAACTATACACCTAGAATATCAGGCGTTCTCCACGTAGAAGATGGCTACACATATGAAATGTCCATCCTTAAGTCAAACAATGGCGATCCAGACCAGTGCCTGAGATTCACATTCAGCTATGACAATCCAAAAGACGGAGAAGGACATTTCATCCACACATACATGGGAGATGGCAACCCACTTCCAAGCTACGAGGGAGAGCCAACACCAGTAGAGATTCCAACTAACGACCTTGACGAATTCACAGACATCGTCTGGAAAGCCCTTAACGACGACAACAAAGTATCACTCTTCACTCGTTTCATCGACATCGAGAGTGGAAGCTATGAAACTAAGATAGTAAACAAGAATCAGTAAATACTATTAAAGATAGTAAATACGAATATGACATCACATGTCTACGAGGAACCGTTGGAGAACGTCGGTTCTTTGGTTGCGTATTTTGCAACCTTAGAACCGCTAAGTTCGGAATCGAGGCGCGAGCCGTGTGACGCAGTAGATATGTGATGGAATATTCGTGGAAAAACAAAAAGTAATATAATATTAATATTATCTAAAGAATAACTTAATGGAGGTACTATACAATGAACGAGTTAGAACTTAAATACGGTTGTAACCCTAACCAGAAACCATCAAGAGTTTTCATGAAGGACGGAAGTGATCTTCCATTCACAGTTTTATGTGGTAAGCCTGGATATATAAATCTGCTGGATGCTTTCAACGGATATCAGCTTGTAAAAGAGCTTAAGAAGGCAACAGGTCTTCCATCAGCTACATCATTCAAGCACGTATCACCTGCAGGTGCTGCAGTAGGTCTTCCTCTTACAGACGTTGAAAAGAAGATATACTGGGTAGATGATATGGGAGAGCTCAGTCCGCTTGCATGTGCTTATGCAAGAGCCAGAGGCGCTGACAGAATGTCATCATTTGGTGATTTCATCTCACTTTCAGATACTTGTGATGCTGATACAGCTAAGCTTGTTAAGAGAGAGGTTTCTGATGGTATTGTAGCACCTGGCTACACAGATGAAGCTCTTGAGATACTTAAGTCCAAGAAGAATGGTAACTATTGTGTTATCCAGATTGATCCTGATTATGTACCTGCTCCATCAGAGACAAAGGATGTGTACGGCGTTACATTTGAACAGGGTAGAAATGAGCTTGTTATCAATGAAGATTTCTTCTCAAATATCGTTACAGAGAACAAGGAACTTCCTGAATCAGCTAAGATCGATCTTACTATTGCTATGATCACTCTGAAGTATACACAGTCAAATTCTGTATGCTATGTAAAGAATGGTGCTGCTATCGGTATCGGTGCAGGACAGCAGTCACGTATCCATTGTACAAGACTTGCAGGTGACAAGGCAGATAAGTGGTTCCTTCGTCAGTCACCACAGGTACTGAATCTTCCTTTCAAGGATGACATCAGACGTGCAGACAGAGATAATACTATCGATGTATATATCAGTGATGATTATGAAGATGTAATCGGTGAGGGCGAATGGCAGAAGTACTTCACAGAGCAGCCTGCAGTATTCACAAGAGAAGAGCGTAAGGCTTGGCTCAAGCAGAATACAGGCGTATCTGTTGGTTCAGATGCATTCTTCCCATTCGGTGACAACGTAGAGAGAGCTCACAGAAGTGGTGTTGAGTACATCGCACAGCCTGGTGGTTCTATCAGAGATGATAATGTTATCGAGACATGTAACAAGTACAACATTGTTATGAGCTTCACAGGAATTCGTTTATTCCATCACTAAATAGGAATTATATGAATGTTAAGATATGAAAATTTATCTGATATTTCAGATGGACATATATACCAACTGAATGATAGCCCAAAGCTGAATGCTGATGGCTGCAGAGGATGCAGCAAATGTTGCGAATCTGATATGGGTACATCCATAGTGTTAGATCCTTATGATGTATTTGAATTAATGAAAGCAACAGGAAAGAGCTTTGATGATCTGCTTGTATCCTTTGCAGTTGAAGTCGGCATGATAGATGGGCTGGCGCTTCCGCACCTGAAGATGGATAAAGGCTGCAGTTTCCTAAAGGATGGACGCTGCAGCATACATGACCACAGACCTTCTATCTGCAGACTCTTTCCGCTGGGAAGACTCTACAGAGAAGATGGTTCAGGTTTTGATTACATTCTTCAGGTGAATGAATGCGTAAAGAAAGATCGGACAGAAGTTAAGATAGACGAGTGGCTGGGAATACCGGATATTGAAAGACATTCGGCTTTTATAAATAAGTGGCATCGTTTTATCAGATCAACTGTTAAGAGTGTTGCCGATATCAGAGAGCGAGAGGCTATATCTTTGAAGCTGCTCCAGGAGAGGAAGGAAGCGGGGGAAGAGATATCAAAAAGCGATATCGAAGATGCTGAGATTCGTGGAGAACAGAGGATCAAAGCCCTGATGATGATATATCTTCGTCATCTCTATATGGAACCTTATGATCTGAATGAAGACTTCTATCCTCAGTTTGACAGCAAACTGAAAATGACAATAACAAATATAAGAAGGTCAAAGTATTAATATGCAGCTTCATAATGATGGAGCGTAAATTGAATAATCTAAAATGAAAAATCCGAAGAAAGTTAAAAAATACAAAAAGATATTTTACAGCAGGGTAGTGACCAGTGGTTTATTTATACTGCTGCAGATTGCCTGGCTGTTTTTTATTTACTTTACATTTTTATTTGGCGTAGAGTATGTGAACCTGGGTGTTCGTATACTTGCTGTTTTCTTCCTGATCTACATAGTTAATAAGAAGACAGAGAAGATAGAGTACAAAACATCATGGATAATACTTATATTGCTCTTTCCTATGTTTGGCGTACCGTTCTACTTCTTCTATGGAGATAAGAAACCGGGACGAAGATTTCTCAAGAGACTCAGGAATACATCTGATCTATATAAGAAGTATCGTAAGATCGATTCTAAGCTTTTAGATGAAATGGCAGAGGAAAGTCCATCAACTGTACTTACTTCCGGCTACATCGTTAATGATGGTGGATTTCCACTTCATAAGAATACGGAGGTTACTTACTATGAGCAGGGAGAGAAGTTATATGCTTCCATGCTGGAATCTCTGAAGAAGGCCGAGAAGTTCATATTCATGGAATATTTCACCATAGAACGTGCAAATCTCTGGGACGAGATACTGGAAATCCTTGTTGAGAAGGCAAAGGCCGGAGTAAAGGTAAGACTGCTTTATGATGATGTAGGCTGTGCCGTCTACCTTCCTAAAAACTATATGAATCAGTTAAATGAACTGGATCCGAACATCGAGTGTATGAAGTTTAATCGTATAGTACCGGTATTCTCTATGATGATGAACAATCGTGATCACAGGAAGATGATGATCATTGATGGAGACGTAGGATTTACCGGAGGAATAAATCTCAGTGACAGATATATAAATATAGACAGTCCTTATGGCCATTGGAAGGATGCCGGCGTAAGACTTCGCGGCGATGCTGTATGGAACATGACACTTATATATTTGGAAATGTGGGATGCAATCAGCAAGAAGGAAGATCTGACAGAGGAAGAAGTAAGAAATTACATGCCTTCAGATTATGGCGTGCCGAAATATCCGGATGGCGGTTTTGTACAGCCATATGCAGATCAGCCATTTGATGATATCCCTATGTCGGAGAATGTATACCTCAGCATGATAAGCACCTCCAAGGAAAAAATTTACATTTATACACCATATCTGATCCTTTCGGATGAACTGACAAATGCGCTATGCCTTTCGGCTATGCAGGGCAAGGATGTCCGCATAGTTACACCGGGTATACCTGATAAGAAACTGATTTACAGACTCACCAGGTCATCATATCCGGTACTCCTCAGAGCAGGCGTAAAGATATATGAATATACACCAGGGTTCATACATTCAAAATGTATGATGATCGATGGCAAATGTGCTTCGGTCGGTACAGTTAATTTTGATTATAGAAGCTTATTCCTTCACTTTGAGGACAGTGTATATTTCTCAGAAAATCAGGCAGTTAAGGAACTGGAGAAGGATATGCTCAGAACATTTGATAAGTGTAAGGAAATAAAGATAGAAGATACACATAAAACCGCTGTAGGAATAGCAGTTGATTCGGCACTAAGACTTATAGCACCGATATTATAACAGGAGATATTAATGCAAGAAATAAAACCAAACAAAAAACCAGTAGTTATATTCTGGATCATAGCTATAATCGTATTCCTCGGGATAAATGTACTGCTGTATTTCAATATCCTTACCAGACAGGTTAAGGAAGTGGGTTACAACACATTTATGAGGATGACTGAGAATAAGGAACTGGAGGAAGTAAATATCAGTTCCACTCAGATCACATTTAAAGATTATGACGGAAAGTATTATAAGACAGGTCCGATAGAAGACGATAAGCTTTATGAAAGACTTTATGAAAGCGGAGCTGAATTTAAGTCTACTATTGTTCGCCCAAGAAATCCAATCTATATATATCTGATCGGGCTTCTTATCTGGATATTAGTATTCTGGGCTATATGGCATTTCATAACCAAGAAGATCAAGAAGAAGCTGGAAGACGGCCCTGATATGATAAGCTTCGGTATCGGAGATGACAGTGGATTTCCTGGTTTTGGCGGCGGACTCGGCGGTGGTCTTGGAAAGAAGAATACAGGTCGTGTCTATGTAAAGTCTGATAATGGAATCAAGTTCAAGGATGTAGCCGGAGAGGACGAGGCTAAGGAGCTTCTGTCTGAGATAGTTGCTTACCTCCATGAACCACAGAAGTATACTGATATCGGTGCAACAATGCCGAAGGGCGCACTTCTTGTAGGACCTCCCGGAACCGGTAAGACTCTCCTCGCAAGAGCTGTTGCAGGTGAGGCAAATGTACCGTTTTTCTCAATCTCTGGTTCTGAGTTCGTACAGATGTTTGTAGGAATGGGTGCTGCCAAGGTTCGTGACCTCTTTGCCCAGGCTAAAGAAAAGGCACCATGTATAGTTTTCATCGATGAGATCGATGCCATTGGTAAGAAGAGAGATGCAAGTCTGAATACCAATGATGAGAGAGAACAGACACTTAATCAGCTTCTGTCTGAGATGGACGGATTTGAAGGTAATACGGGAGTTGTAATCCTTGCTGCTACCAACAGACCTGAGAGCCTGGATGCGGCGCTTCTGAGACCGGGAAGATTTGACAGAAGGATTCCTGTAGAGCTTCCAGATCTTAAGGGAAGAGTTGATATCCTCAAGGTTCACGCCAAGAAGGTTAAGATACAGGATAATGTTGATTTCGAAGCTATAGCAAGAACTGCTTCAGGTGCTTCAGGTGCACAGCTTGCCAATATAGTAAATGAGGCGGCTCTCCGTGCAGTCAGGGAAGGTCGAAAGGTTGTAAATCAGAGCGACCTGATGGAATCTGTAGAGGTTGTTATAGCTGGCTATCAGAAGAAGAGCAGAGTGCTCTCTAATAAGGAGAAACTTGTGGTTGCTTACCACGAAGTTGGACATGCACTTGTAGCGGCTCTTCAGACGCAATCAGCACCAGTTCAGAAGATTACGATAATACCTAGAACTTCTGGGGCGCTTGGCTATACTCTGCAAGTAGATGAGGATGAACATTTCCTCATGACTAAGACTGAACTTATGAATCAGCTGGCAACACTTTCAGGAGGAAGAGCTGCAGAGGAGCTTATCTTCAATGAGATAACCAGCGGTGCATCAAATGACATTGAAAAGGCAACTAAAATAGCCAGGGCAATGATTACCAGATTTGGTATGTCTGAAGAATTTGATATGGTTGCAATGGAGACTGTTACTAACCAGTATCTTGGTGGAGACACATCACTGGCATGTTCACCTGAAACCCAGACTCAGATAGACAAAATGGTGGTTATGTTAGTTGCAAAACAACATAAGCTAGCTTATGATATGTTACAGGAGAATATTCAGAAACTTCATGAGATAGCAAAGCATCTGTATGAACATGAAACCATTACAGGTGAAGAATTCATGGAGATACTTAATTCTGAAAAAAATACACTCCTGGAGGAATCGTAAGGGAAAGTATTTACACATAACAGTTTGATTTATATGAAGGGGGAAGATTTAATGATTGATAAAGACATACTGGACTATACGCAAAGAATGGATAAGGTATGCCATGAGGTTGATAATGTTAATGCTGAGGTCTACGATGAGTACGGCGTAAAGCGAGGACTCAGAGATAAGAATGGCCACGGTGTTCTTACCGGCGTTACCAACATTTCAAAGATAATATCATCTGAGATCATTGATGGAAAGGAAGTTCCTTGTGATGGTCAGTTATGGTACAGAGGCTATAACGTTATCGACATGATCAATGATTTCGGTTTCAAGAGATTTGGTTTTGAAGAAGTAGCATATCTGCTTCTCTTCGGAAATCTTCCAACTGAAGAACAGCTTGCTGAATTTAAAGGTGTTCTGGGATCGCTTAATACTCTGCCAACTAACTTCACAAGAGACGTTATCATGAAGGCACCGACGAAGGATATCATGAATTCCATGACTAAGTCTGTGCTGACTCTGGCAGCATATGATGACTATGATGTTTCTGATCTGTCTATTCAAAATGTACTGAGACAGTGCCTTGCTCTTATAAGTGAATTTCCTATGCTGGCTGTATATGGCTACTGTGCATATAATCACTATGAGAAGGATGACAGTATGTACATCCACAGACCAGATCCAAATCTTTCTACAGCTGAGAATATGCTCAGAATGCTCAGAGCTGATAAGAATTATACAGAGCTTGAAGCTCAGGTTCTGGATGCTGCACTTGTTCTGCATATGGAGCATGGTGGCGGTAATAACTCTACATTTACTACCCGTGTCGTATCATCCGCAGGCTCAGATACATATTCAGTTATGGCAGCTGCACTTTCATCCCTCAAGGGTCCAAAGCATGGTGGTGCAAATATTAAGGTTATGCAGATGATGGAAGACATCAGACAGCATATAAATGGATATAATGATATAGATGGTCTTAAGGATTATCTGGCTAAGATAGTTGATAAGCAGGGATTTGATAACAGAGGACTTATATATGGTATGGGTCATGCTATATATGCCACATCAGATCCTAGAGCCAGAGTGTTCAGACAGTTCGTAGAGAAGCTGGCAATAGATAAGCATATGGAAAAAGAGTTTGAACTCTACTCGAATATCGAGAAGCTTGCTCCTGAAATCATAGCAGAGAAGAGACGTATTTATAAGGGTGTCAGCGCAAATGTGGACTTCTACAGCGGTTTCGTATACAGCATGCTTAACATTCCTGTTGAGATGTACACACCTATCTTCGCTATAGCACGTATCGTTGGATGGTCTGCTCATAGAATAGAAGAGCTGATAAATGTAGATAAGATAATAAGACCTGCTTATAAAAGCATAATGGTCGAACGAGAATATATCCCATTCGACCAAAGAAATAACTAAATAAATTATTCTGTTTTATTCAGGGTCCTCTGCAGTTTCATCTGCAGGTACTTCCTGATCCATTGCGGAGTCAGTAGCACTAGCCACGTCTGGTTCACTATCGGATGTGGCTATTACTAACATATCCAGTGCACAGAAATCTTCATCACCTATATAGAATGAATCTTCAGTTTCAATTATTCGTACAGAAACAGTTTCAGGTTCACAATATTCTATGTTATCAATAGCAGCTGAAAGAATGTCGATTATACCTCCGGCAAATTCATTTTCGTATTCTTCCTTGGTATAATTCTCAAATTCACCACTTTCAACTCTCTGGTTGAACTGCTCGATATACGCCTTTACGTCGGCATCGGTCTGGTTAAGAATATTGATAGGAGATATAGTCACATCAACGTAGTAAATGTTGTTGTCCTGATATACCTTCTCAACCTTGTAATTAGCCTTGCCGTAGATCTTCTTGGCTATCTCAACCATCATAGGAGCCAGCTCCTCGTCGTTGGATATTTCGAATCCGTAATAGCTTGTAAGATTATCAGCGAGCCTTGTTACATTTTGCAGATACATAGCATCAGCTTCGTCTGGAGTTGCACCTGTGGTTCGTACATACTCATCTGTTACACCCAGATAGTTTGCTGACATGAGACTCTTTATATAAGATTTGTACCTCTGACCCTTGGTAGCGGAACAGCCTGCGAGAGACACAAGCATGCACAGTGACATAAGGATCAGAAGACAACGTTTTGTGTAAGTTTTCATTACGTTGCTCCTTGAAGTTTTATAGTACTGGTATTCACAAAAAACATCATAAAATGTTCAGTAAATAGTAACCAAATCATTATAACATACACTTTTAAATAATAAAAGTTTGTGTTATACTATGTCAGTAGATTTGTTTTAATCGAAAGGGGTAATAACCATGGAATTGAATCTTAAAACAGTATCGTTTGGTGGATATGATAAAAAGGCTGTAGAAACATATATAGAAGGACAGCAGGAAGAATATGAAAAGCAGATAGCAAAGCTGAAGGAAGATGCTGCTAAGCTCAGCGAAGCAGTAAAGGGACTTCAGAAGATGCGTGAAGATAATATGGAAGAATCCAAGAGTACTATCGAGGATCTTAGAACTGTTAATGAGGACCTTACAGCAGAGCTTGAAGCAACACGTAAGGAACTTGAAGAATACAGAGTTAAGGAAGGCGAGTCAGCTTCCAGATATGAGTCAATCTCCAGAACTCTTCTTGCAGCAAGAGAGAGTGCTGATACACTTACACAGCAGACAAAGGCTGATTGTGAAGCTAAGATCGCTGAGACAACAGCACAGTGCAAGCAGATGTTAGAGGAGACAACAAGCCATTGCGATAATCTCAAGGCTTCTACAGAGGCTGAGTGTGAAAGACTTAAGTCAGAGACACAGAGTAGCTGCCAGGAGAAGCGTGAGACAGTCTATGCTGAATGCGATTCACTTAAGAGAAAGACCAGAGAAGAGACAGATCAGCTGAGAGCTGAGACAGAGCAGAGATGCGATACTCTTACAGCTGAGACAGAGCAGAGATGTGCTACTCTTAAGAGTGAAACAGAGTCGGCTTGTGAGAAGCTGAAGGCTGAGACAAATTATGAATGCGAGCAGAAGAAGGCTGATACAAGAGAAGAGATAAGACAGAACAGAGCAATGGTTAAGAGAGAATTTGATTCCATTGGCGGATTCATGAGTCAGCTTCAGGCAGCACTGATAAATGTATCAGATGCTGTTGATGAAACAAAGAAGCTTACAGACAGTGCATTCTCTGATCTGAGTGATAATTCTTCTGTTTCAGAGGATAGTAGTTCCGAGGCGTAAATATCAGATAAGATTGCAGAGGGACATAAGGTCCCTCTGTTGTTCTGTTTATAAGTGAAGCATTGATTGGATGATAAAACTTAGTGCCAGCAATAATATTGGGTAGACAATATGGATAGAGAGACAGAATACCTGTTGACAGCTATAGAGAAGAGTGGTTGCGTCGTAGTTGTCAGATCGTACAACAATGAAAATAATGATATTCGTAAGAGGCTGGAGTATATCTCCGAAAACGCCTCTGATTATGGTGTGAACCTGAATGCCATAAGACAGGGATACAAGATTTTTGAAGACTATATATATCATGAAGACAGAGAAGCTTTTATTGATGCGGTCAGAATATCATCTGAAGAGCGTAAGGACTTCGCTTATCAGATAAGAATAGTTGGTGATGACGGAGTTCTCAGAACCGTTGATGTAGATGTGGTTTATACCGATGTTACAGATTCGGGATATGTTATAGAGTTTGTGGCTAAACCTGTACTGTCCCAGAATACTACTGAAGAATTAGAGAATGAAACTCTTCCTCAGAATATATTGGATGAGGTGAGAGATGATTTTCATATCACCAAGGATTTCCTGAAAGAGCATAACGTAGATACCATTATTGATGCGTATGCAGAGAGTCTGGGACTGTATTCAGTCGTGCTTGATCTTAATGGCAAAATCCTGGTTAGTCCTTATGGACCTGCAGCATTTCTTGGCGAGTTTTATGAGATAGTTCGTAATCCAAAATATATTAGCTTCTACGAAGAAATCAGGGGCTGCATCAGAGGTGATGGACAACCTGTATTCTCAGAGATTGATGATGGAAATCCTGATACAAGAATATCAGCGGTTCCTCTTTATACAAATGGCAGATATGTAGCTACATGGATCCTGTATGCACATTCAAAGCAGCAGGCACAGAGTCTGTTTAAATGTTCTGATGGTCAGGCGAAGATTGCCAAGTCGCTATCCTATGCCATAACACTTCTGCACAACAGTGCATTTAAAGTAAAGGCTATGGAACAGATGAATGAAGCTCTTGGCTTTGAACTCAGGCAGAAGAATGCTCTGGCAGAGGTTCTCTCTGACATATATGACTGCGATGAGAACTTCACTTATGAACTTTTCAGACGTGTAGGTGAGCTTCTGGATGTGGATTATGTAGTATATTATAAGAATTCAGAAGAGTCTTCTGAAACTATGGATCTGATAGACTATTGGTCGAAGATGGATAAGGTTGAAAATCAGGAAGAGAGCTTTGTATGGCATCATGATCATTATGATGCTGAAATGCGTGAGAAGATTAAGACGGAAGGTCTGGCTATAGACAGGAATAATATGACCAACCAGATGCGAGTTGAGGTATTCAGAGGAAATGCCAGGGCCGTCATTGTACAGCCTATAATGGTCTCCGGTGAATACACAGGCCGTCTTATAATAATAGAGAATTCTAAGGAGAGAGTATGGACTGAGTCTGAAATCTCTTTTGCAAAGGTTGTCAGCATGCTTATTTCAGGTATAATAACCATGCAGAATCTTAGGAAGCAGAATGAGAATAAGGTTACTTCTTATCTGCTGGATATATTAAAGAGTATGCCTGTCATGGCGTTTATAAGAAACAGCAATACAGGCACGGTTCTTTTTGCAAATGACACTATAAATGAAAGACTTGGCATGGACTTCGTTGGAAAGGACAGCTTCAGAGTTGTACCGATGCTGGATAACCAGTATCCTGCAATAAATGAGAGTGAGAGTTCGGATGAAGGCCCTGTTAAGTTTAAGAGATATATAAATGAACTCGGCGATGTATTTGACATTACTGAGACATGTATAGAATGGAACGATGGTAGTCCTGCTTCAGTTTTGATACTGAGAACAGCAAAGGACTGATTTAGGAGGAAGATATGGCAAGTCTCGATGTGGGTATCGATCTTGGTACAGCGAATATATTAATATACGTCAGAGGTAGAGGCGTAGTTCTCAGAGAACCTGCTGTAATAGCATATGATAAAGAATCAGAGAAGATAGTTGAAATGGGTGAAGAAGCCAGACTGATGCTGGGAAGAACTCCTGGTAATCTGGTTGCTATCAGACCACTTAAGCATGGTGTTATCTCAGATTACACAAAGACAGAGAAAATGCTTAAGTACTTTATTAAGAAAGCCATAGGAAGGAACTTTTTCGGAAGACGTCCTAGAATATGTGTATCAGTTCCTTCGGGAGCAACAGAAGTTGAGAGAAGAGCTGTTGAGGATGCAACCTATGATGCAGGTGCAAGATATGTTGCAGTTGTAGAGGAGCCTATAGCAGCAGCGATTGGTTCAGGAATTGATATCCTTAGACCAGTAGGAAATATGATAGTCGATATCGGAGGCGGTACAACTGATATAGCAGTTATCTCCATGGGTGGAGCTGTTGTTACTCAGTCTCTCAAATGTGCCGGCGATGATTTTGATGATGCAATAGTAAGATTCGTAAGAAAGAAATACAACATGCTCATCGGTGACCGCAGCGCTGAAGAAATCAAGCTCAACATCGGAACATGTTATAAGAGACCTGAAAATATAGCTATGGATATCAGAGGAAGAGACTTGATCACAGGACTTCCGAAGACAATAACTATAACATCTGATGAGACTGAAGAGGCTCTCAGAGAACCTACAGGTCAGATAGTTGAAGCTGTACATGGAGTTCTTGAACGTACACCACCTGAACTGGCAGCAGATATAGCTGACAGAGGTATAGTCCTTACAGGAGGCGGCGCTCTCTTACATGGCTTCGAACAGCTTATAGAAGAGAAGATGGGTATAGCAACTATGACCGCAGAAGAGCCGGAGAACGTAGTAGCTATCGGAACTGGAAAGTATATAGATTTTCTTGAAGAACAGGATTAATTAGTCTATGCTTCGTGAAGGATATATAAACAAGATCATATACACAAGTAGTGAGACCGGGTATTCAGTGTTTCTTGTTGAAACAGACGAGGGTGATGATATATTCGTTGGAAATGTGACCGGTGTCGCTGAAGGTATGTATATACGTGCAAATGGTGAATATGTTCACCATCCGCAATATGATATCCAGTTCAGCGTTACAGAATATGAATTATCAATGCCGGAGGACATACAGGGAATCGAGAGATATCTGGGCTCCGGCATTATTAAAGGAATAGGAGAAGTTCTGGCCAAGAGGATCGTTAAGAAGTTCAAGGACGATACACTCAGGATAATGGATGAAGAGCCGGAACGTCTGGCAGAAGTCAGAGGCATCTCCGAGAAAATGGCTAATAGTATAGCCGTTCAATTTAGCGAAAGCAAATCTCACAGAAATATAATTATGTTTCTGTCTAAGTATGGCATAGGGGTTCAGCTTGCCATTAAAATCTATAATCATTTTGGTGATGAGATATATAACATCATTAGAGACAATCCCTATAAAATTGCAGATGAGATTCCGGGGGTAGGATTCAAAACGGCAGACAGCATAGCTATGAAGGCCGGAATTCCTATGGATTCAGACTACAGGATTCGCTCCCTGATACTTTATATACTTAACCAGTCCATGACTCTGGGACATATATATATTCCCGAAGAATGGCTTCTGGATAAGGCCTCAGAACTTCTCTTCATGGATGTTGAAGGGGAAGATATAGAGGACAGGATCCATAATATTCTTATGGAAATGAGCATGGATAATTCTGTTGTCATCAAGAAGGTTGATGATAAACCAGTAGTCTATTCAAAGTGGAACTATCTCATGGAACTTGACAGTGCCAAGATGCTTCTAGATCTGATAGGTATATTTAAAACTCCTCAGGAAGAAATCGATGATGCGATAGCTACTATCGAAGCTGAGACAGAGATAGAACTGGAAGAAGAGCAGAAGCAGGCTGTATATAATGCCGTTAGTTCGGGCGTTTCTGTAATTACAGGTGGTCCTGGTACAGGAAAGACCACTATCATAAATGCAATAATAAAATATTTTGAGCTCACAGGCTGTGTAGCACTTCTGGCTGCACCTACTGGAAGGGCGGCAAAGAGAATAACTGAATCAACTGGATATAAGGCACAGACCATTCACAGACTTCTGGAATTCTCGGGAGAACCAGATGGAGAGTCTGCAGCACATTTTAACAGAAATCGGGATAATCCTCTGGAATGCGATGCCGTTATAATCGATGAAGCGTCCATGGTGGATGCCATGCTATTCTATGCGCTTCTCAAGGCACTGGTTCCAGGGACGAGGCTTATAATGGTTGGTGATATCGACCAGCTGCCACCGGTTGGACCTGGAAATGTTCTTCATGACATAATTGCCAGCGATATCTTCAATGTTACCATACTTAACAGGATATTCAGGCAGTCGGAGGAGAGCTCCATAGTTGAGAATGCCCATAAGATCAGGAACGGAATCCATCTGGAGATCAATAATAAGTCCAAGGATTTCTTCTTCATACCGAGAAATAATGGAAGAGACATTGCATCTGAGGTAAATGTACTGGTATCGGATAATCTTCCGAAATTCCTGAATGTATCTCCGCAGGAGATAGAGGTTCTGACTCCTATGAGACATTATGAACTTGGTGTGGAAGGGCTGAACCGGAAGCTTCAGCAGCAGATAAATCCACCATCACCGGAGCATGTGGAAATGCAGCAGGGAGATGTGATCTTCCGTGAAGGCGACAAGGTGATGCAGATCAGGAATAATTACAAGATCGAGTGGAAGATATATGGTGATCAGAAGAACGACTATGTGATGGATCAGGGCGTAGGTGTATTTAATGGCGACATGGGTATCATTACATCTATAAATGATTTTGACGAGTTGGTTACTGTATGCTTTGATGATGGAAGAGTGGCTGAGTATACATTTAACCAGCTGGACGAGCTGGAGCACAGCTTTGCAATAACCATACATAAGTCCCAGGGGTCGGAATATCCGGCAGTTGTAATACCGCTGCTTTCAGGACCGAAGAAGCTGCTCAGCAGGAATCTCCTATATACTGCAGTTACAAGAGCCCGGGAAATGGTTGTAATCGTAGGAAATCTGAACATGATTAATGATATGATCGATAATGTTCAGGAACAGAAGAGGTTTACTGGCTTTGCTGACAGATTAAAGGAGTTAAATGAATTTTAAAAATCTAATATATCCTTCGCGATGTCCTATATGCGACGATGTTATTCAGATGGGCGAGGGTTATGTATGCCAAAAATGCAAGTCTGATCTTCCATATATACGAGAGCCTTCTTGTATGAAATGCGGAAAACAGATTGAAGATGTAGAACTTGAGTATTGCGAAGATTGTAGAAGATATACAAGAAACTATGTTCGGGGATATCCACTATTTAATTATGTAGAACCCATATCATCATCAGTCCAGCGTTTTAAATATGGTGGTAGAGAAGAGTATGCCGAGTTCTATGGTAAAGAATTGGCAAAAAGAAGGGGGCTGTATTTAAAAGAGAATGGGGTCACGGCGCTTGTTCCAGTCCCTGTTCATAAGAAGAGATATATACATCGTGGGTATAATCAGGCAGAACTGGTTGCAAAGGTTATCTCAAGAGAGACCGGTATTTCGCATAGGACTGATATGATAGTCAGAACTGAAAATACCAGACCTCAGAAGGATTTGGATGATTTAGAGAGAGAAGAGAACCTTATGAGGGCATTTGCACCAGGGAAACTTGCAGGGGATATCCCGGAATGTGTTTGTCTTATAGATGATATATATACTACCGGGGCGACAGTTCAGGCATGTACGCAGGTTCTGATTTCAGAGGGGGTAAATAGAGTATACTTTATGAGTATTACTATTGGACGTGTATGAAGTGCATATTGTATAATATGAATGTCGTTAGTCAAATTGCTTTAACAATAGATTGATTTGTATGTCAAAATGCATTTTTTTGTTTTGATTTATAGTAACCTATTTTGTTAGTTATTATTTGGAGATTACTATGAGAAAAGGATATCGCAGTAGTAAAATTGCAAAGAAATTACTTACCATGACGCTAGCTGTGGGCATGGTTTTATCATGCTTTCCATCTAGTCTTTTTGAGGTTCAGGCTGCCAGCGTAGTAGGTTCTCTTAATGGAATAGACTATACAGATTTTGATGATTTGATTGATGATCTTGAAGATGATTATAAGGGCAAGTCAGTTACTATTGAAATGAAGAAAAACTGGGATGCCAATGAAGATAGCGATTTTAATGATCGGGTAATCATTCCGTCAAATTGTCGTGCGACTCTTAATATGCATGGCTATGTATTTGATAGATGCCTGTCATCTAAATCCGGTGGGTGGTCATTTAATGGTGAACTTATAACCATGGAAAGTGGTTCTACCCTGACAATTAATGGTGGAACTGAGAAAACCAGACACTCAGAACCGATATATAATACCAAGGCAGCAGATAGTAAAGCGGACAAGTGGGTGGATTTCTATGGTGGTGTTCTTACAGGCGGTTCCAGTACAAATGGTGCCGGTGGTATTCATATAAAGGATCATTGTACACTTACATTGAATGATGTGACTCTTGCAGGCTGTCGTGCAGAGGTTCCATGGTATGACTCTGCTGCTACAAGAAGCGGATACGGCGGTGGTATCTGGATCAAGGGTGAGTACTCTACAGTAAATCTAAACAGATCCTCGATAATCGGAAATCATGCACAGGAGGATGGCGGTGGTATCTTCGCCAGCAACAGTGATAATATAAAATTAAATCTTGTACAGTCTCATGTTGATGGTAACTACAGTCGTAGTGATGGTGGTGGTATTGATTTTGATGGTGAAGATTGTGTCATAAAGGGAGATGGAGAATCTACCGTTTCAGATAATCATACTAATGGCGTAGGTGGTGGCCTTTACATATGGAATGATGATGTAAAGGTAAGTGGTCTGATCATTGAAAAGAATTCAGCCTATTCAGGCGGCGGTATATATACACTGGAGGAAGGTATAGAGCTTTCTGATCTTACAGTGCGTTATAATGAGGCATCTTCTCTCGCCAGCGGAGGAGGAATCTATGTTGAAAATGATGGTAATACTATCAAGAACTGCGTTATAACAGATAACAAGAATGGCGGAGTTTCTGTAGCAGGTATGGTTGATTCGAAGTTCAACATCAACGGTAAGACCATCATAAAGGATAATGATGGTGGAAATCTTATGCTGGCAAATGGTACCTGTAAGGTCCTGTTTGCACTTACCCGTGGTGCTGACGTCCATATGGATTATAAAATCATGTCTGGGGATTGCTATACTATATCGCCTGAAATGACATCTGACGCAAGACAGTTTCTTACTGCAGACGATCCAGGTTTTGAAATCACATATAGTTTTAGTGATAATCTGGATGTAGGAAGAAGACTATATTACACAAGGAAGGGATCAGAAACAGAAGAAACCGGTACTGCTATACAAAAAGCAGAGAAGGTATATCTGTCAGTTGAGGAAGCGGCACCTTCAATTGCCGGAAGAGTTGATGCTGGCGGAGAAAAGAATGAAAATGGTGATTATGCTCTCATAAAGGGCTATTCACACCATGAGAAAACTGACAGTGATACAGAAGATATGGATACGCTGTTCTATTATTCGGATGGATACTTCTTTGCAGATCCGACTAAGTACAACGATCATCTTGCTACAACATCTCTAAATCTTGCTTTCGCAGGTATGTATCTAAGAGATGGTCTTCTTGAGCTGGATACTTACAAGTATAAGCATGCCGCAGCACGTCAGATTCTTGCTGATATAGGCTGCCCTGATCAGAATATCTATGTAAATGACAGCAATGCATCAAAGCCTGGTACGGATACCATAGGTGTAACAATTGCGAGTAAGAAGCTTCAGAAATATAACGGAGATGCACTTGAGGATACAGAATATACACTTATTCCTATTCTTGTAAGAGGTGGTGGTTACGAGTTAGAGTGGACCAGCAACATGACTCTTGGAGCCGGAACGACCAAGGATGGCGAAGCAATGGGATTTTCATCTGCTGCAGATCAGGTAATGGAATCCCTGGATTATTACATAGCAAAATATGAGCTTCAGGATGATCTTGAAGCAGGTAAGGTTAAGTTCTGGGTTGAAGGTTATTCCCGTGCGGGTGCAACATCTAATATAACCAGTAAGAGGATTATAGAGACATATTGTTATGACAAGGACGGAAATCCAACAGGTAACCAGCTCTTCACATATACATGTGAGGCTCCTCAGGGCGGAACTGACAAGGCAGAAAAGCTGGCAGATAAAACCTGTTATTACAGTATCCATAATCTGATTAATGCCAGTGATATAGTTCCTCTTGTAGGACCAACTGAAATGGGCTTTAAGAGATATGGTGTTGATCATTATCTTCCGGGTTGTAATTATACCGGTGAAGTAGTATCTGAAGAAGCTTATTCATATGGAATTGCTAATCGTTCAGGAGAATCAAAAGCGACGTCTGTTACTACTTATAGAGACAATGATATTCAATATAGTAAGCCTAGTGTTAAGGGAGATAGATCTGCAAATTATATGGATTATGTATCAAGACGTGATCTAATGCTTGTGCAGCTTGCGGCAATAGATTCTTCCATGTCTTATAGTGATTATTTCCATAGTAAGGGATTTCAGGTATTCCCTCTTACAGTTGGTGATTCCGGTGCTTATGAAGGCTCATACAGAGAGGATTTTATAAAGGATTTTCTGGCTTTCTTCCAGCAGAGCTCTCTAAGTTCACGAGATAAGTGGGCTACAACTGTATATCAATTAGATGGTGTAGAATATGGTACCATACAGAACGCAATGAGACATTCCATGCAGACTGTATTCTCGTTGGATCCGGAAACTACTACAGGTATTGCAGAGAGCGTAACAGAATCCTTATCACTTCTGGACATTGATCTGGTAATTGAGATATTCATGGATGTTGTAGGAGAATGGGGAGAGCTTTCTGATAAGGAAAAGCTGTATTATGATAATAAAATCTGGGACAGACTAGTAGATACCGGAGCGCTTGATTATCTTACAGATGAACAAAAGAATAATCTGGAGAGAGACTGGCCGATACTTGCTGATATGATATTCTGCTACGTTGATGGCGACTGGGCTGCTGAGATTGAAGATGACTATGTTTATCCTAGTACAAAGGCCTGGGTTGTGAATCCAAGCGGTTCATATGTAATGTATACCTATACATTTGGTTCATTTGCAACCTCCATTCTTGCTAATCACTATCCGGAGATCAACCTCGCATGGACCAGAACTCATGACAGCTATTATAATGATGAAGACGGAAAGAAGGAATATATAGTTGATTGGGGTAACAATACTGTTGAGGCACCGAATGCATATATTGATGATACGCAGCTTGTGCCTGATGACAGAACAGCTAATTCCTTCACAGGTGATCAGAGTATTGTTCTTGAAGTAGGCAAGGTTGGAGATGCAGATCCTGCTGATAATGTAATTGGTGAAGCTATATATTATGATCTTGAAGATATCACATCGGGTGATGATAAGGCAGATCTTATCGAGGAGAAGCAGATATATCGTGGTGGTATAGATATATCAATTGGTGATGATTATTCCAGAATCTATAAGCTGACAACCTATGCAAGGTCATACGCTGTAAACAGTCCGGTTGCAGTTTATTACATTAATTCAGTAAATGATAAGCATCTGGTTAAGATTAATACCAAGAAGGACAGCGCTTCCGGAGTAGTAGATGTAACCACGGAAAGCATCTGTAAGGAAGGAGATGAAGTTACGGCAGTAGCTACTGCTCCTTCTGATATGATATTTAAGAATTGGTTGATCACCGATGGCGATGAAAATGATGTTACATCAAAGCTTCTTGCAGAAGGCGACGAAGAATTAAAATCCATAAGCTTCAAAATGCCTAAGGCAGGAGAAGATGGATTTGATGGAGCGTATGCATTGACAGTTACAGCACAATATAAGGACAAGATCAGTGATGTAACTATTGATATTAAACACCCTGAGGCAGGACAGCTATTATCTGATGATGGTGTAGTTGCGTGGGACAGTGATGCTGATTCAAAGGATCAGTTCCATGCTGTATGGACTTATGATGATGAGGGTGAGACAGTACCGGTTGGTGATGGTTCAAGAACTGTATATGGTGATACAGTTTATACTGCATATATAACTGTTCCACAGGATGAAGCAACAGACAGACTGTTTGCGTCGCAGGTTTCATGCAGCTTAGATCCTGCTGCTGCAGCGGAGCAGGCTTATGTTGAATCTATAACTACGACTAAGAACTCTGCGGATGGAAGCATTACAATTAAAGTTGTATTTAAGGCTACAGAACAAGCTGATCCAGAGAGACCGGATACAGATTGCAAGCTTATTATAAATACACTTGATATGAATACGGGACAGCCTGATCCGGAAATCCCTCTTGTCGAATATAGTGTGGTGTCTGATTCTACCGTAGATGTTACAGCTCCAACTATTCCGAATGAATCATTTGCAGGATGGGATCTTGGTGATTCAGGTGTGACAATTAAGGACGGTAGTCTGACAGATAAAAATGTGACATTTGTTATTCCTGAAGTGGCAGAGGGTGAATCGACTGATTTTAGTATTACAGCTTTATATGTTCCTATACTTAATGAAGTATCTGTCACAGTTGACGAGCCGGAATTAGGTCAGCCACTTAAAACAAATGCAACAGTTGTTGCAAAGATTTCAAATGAATATGAAGTGTCTCCTGAAAATATTCAGGTGATCTGGACTCCGACACCGAAGAGTAAAGTTGCCGAACATCTTGTTGCTTATACAGCTACAGTGAAGATAGTTCCTAAGACTGAAGATGGTAATGCTTATATCATGGTCAGACCTGCCGGAAGCACAGGAGAATATCAGAAGACAAATGCTCAGTTTATTGCTGCTGATAATCTTGTGGCACTTTTCAACGGGGAATATGCAACATATGATGCTGCAACGTTGAGCATCAGTGGAACATTTGATCCTATCAAATATAACCTTACAGGTGTTAAACCAGTTGAGAATCCTGATTCTCTTTCTCATGGATCAACCAGCGAGGATGTAGTAAATGCAATTCCTAAAACTACCAGGATAGTTCTGGATGATGGAAGAGAGATAGTTGCTTCAATAGACTGGGAGGATCCTGTAGAAACTGCGCCTGCTGATCCGTTAGATGAATCTGAGTGGAATGCTACAGGTAAGGTTAAGCTTCCGGATACAGTTGAGAACAAGGACGATATCAGTCTGGATGTTTTTGTTACTATAAAAGTCAGAGAGGCTGATTCAGTTTCGTCACCTAGGGCATCTATAGAATCAGGTGAATATGTTGCTGATCAGGTGGTTACACTCAGTACCAGAACAGAGGGTGCAACAATCTACTATACAACTGATGGAAGTGATCCTACTACCGCTAGTAAGGAATATGCCGGCGAAGAAATATTTGTTGAAAGAGATGGCGCCGAGACAGTTGACAATAAGTTTACGATTCGCGCGATAGCTGTAAAGCAGGGCATGCGACCAAGTAATGAGAGCTATTATGTATATGAGTTCGTAAATCATATGTCAGCTCCTAAAGGATATACATCGGTATATAACTTTGGGGAACAGATAGGCGTTGAGTCTGGTAAGTTCTATACACTGGAGCCGGCAAGCGATGGAGTTACAATAGATAAGAATGGAAATGCAGTTGCAACAAATGCTGGAACATATAAAGTCATTGCGAAGGCTGCACCTGGATTCTGCTGGTCCATTACACCTGAATACTTCGAGTCTGAGGATACCGTTGTAGATCCGGATAAGAGATATTATAAGCAGGTAATGCTGGATGATGAGGTTTCATATACTATTGTAAAGCCTAAGGGAGATGATAATCCGAGTGAAATGGGCTATTACGAGGTTATAGATACAACTACTGAGGATCAGGAAATCGAGTTTACAATAGAAAAACTTGATATATCCGAGCTTGCAGAGGTTACACACAGAGCTAAGTATGATACCAGAGAAGACCTCGAGGACGATATTAAGATAGTTGTATTAGAACAGATTTTAAAGGATGGAGATTACTCGATTACTTATAGCAAGTCATTTGGATCCGGTGTGATCATCACAATAAATGGTGAAGGAAACTTTACGGGATCAATAGTTGATGTAGTTGATATCCTGAAACCTAGTGTGGGTGATGAGGCTAGAATTACATATGACCCAAGTGGTGGAGTTTTGAGAGGCGGTACAGATCCGGTAGTGGTTGATGCCAAGGTCGGTGATACGATAACCATCATAGAAGCTCCTGAAAGAGATGGATATAACTTCCTGTACTGGAAGGGATCAGAATATCAGCCAGGTGACTCTTATGTAGTAGTGGGAGATCATACATTTACTGCAGAGTGGGAGAAGAAGTCCGATAAGGGCGGCGATGATGATGGAAAGGACGATAAGGGCGGTTCCGGTGGCGGAAAGCCCGACAGCGGATCGAAGAGCAGTAAGAAGGGTATCAGCACAGGCGATAATGTGAAGATTGGTCTGTTCGCGGTACTGGGCGGACTGGCACTGGCTGCGATAATTGTGATCATCATAATACGTAAGCGGCGTAAATAATAATAACTTATCATCCGGTTCATTAGATGGACCGGATGATTTATGAAATAAAGGAGAACATATTAAAATGAAAAATGTACTCATTCTCTTCGGAGGGAAATCAAGTGAACATGAGGTTTCATGTATATCAGCTGTAACAATTGCTCAGGCAGTAGATAAATCCAGATACAACGTTATATTTGTTGGGATTACCAAGGATGGCCGCTGGCTGCAGGTAAAAGATATTGAAACTATCAGAACCGGAGATTGGAGGTATTCCAGAAGAAGAGCTGTTTTGACACCTGATAAAAATCATGATCTGATAATTATGGAGGGAGATTCATATGAGGATTCGGTATATGTAGAATCTGTTCATATCGATGTAGCATTTCCTGCGCTTCATGGTCTGTTCGGAGAGGACGGAACCATCCAGGGACTTTTCGAGATGGCGGCTCTTCCTTATGTTGGATGCGGTCACCTGTCGTCGGCTATAACTATGGACAAGTTTTTTACTAAGGTAATAGCAGACAGTATAAATGTAGCTCAGGCAGATTATGTCGGGGTAAGAGATTATGAAGTGACAGATGAGAACATGGATAAGCTGGTTGAAAAGGTGGAAGCGAAAAGAGATTATCCTATGTTTATCAAGCCTTCGTGCGCAGGTTCATCAATGGGTATTACAAAGGCTCATAATAAAGAAGAACTTATATCCGGGTTAAAGCTGGCTGCACAGCATGACAGTAAAATACTTGTTGAGGAATGCATTAATGGACGTGAGATAGAGTGTGCTGTATACGGACATGGTGACGATGCATTTGCCACTGGGGTAGGAGAGATACTTCCGGCTGCAGAGTTCTACGACTTTGATGCAAAGTATAATAATGCAGATTCTATAACACAGCTGGATCCTGAAATTCCAGAAGGAAAACTTGAGGAAATAAGAGAAACTGCACTTAAGATATATCGTGCCTGTGACTGCTTTGGATTATCTCGAGTAGATTTTTTCCTGGAAAAAGATACAAACAGAGTTGTTTTCAATGAGATAAATACTATCCCGGGACATACTTCCATAAGCATGTATCCTATGCTAATGGAAAGAGCG
>CAMHCL010000002.1 GCA_946183625.1 uncultured Lachnospiraceae bacterium | reverse complement strand
AGATCAAGTTCTACTTCGGTGTAAAGGGCGAAGATATGGCAGATGCTGAGACAAAGCTTGGAAAGCTTCGCGAGGATATGTTGGCAGAACGTTAAGATTTATCAAATTGAGTAACGGGGACAGGGTTGATTCCAATATGGGAATTAACCCCGTCCTTTTATTATTCACAAAATTAATGTTAAATTAAGTTGTAATAAATAAATTGATAATCTATAATAGCGAATTGTTAGTAGTCTTTAACCGTTCGGATTGTTCGAATTATTGAATTAGAAATATCAGAGGTTCCATAATGATATCTAAATTTAGTGTAAAAAGACCGTATACTGTATTTGTAGTTGTAATTGCAGTTATAGTTGTGGGAATAGTTGCCATGACCAAGATGACCATGGATTTACTCCCAAATATGACTCTTCCTTATGTTATGGTTATAACAACAGATATGGGTGCGAGTCCTGAAACTGTTGAGAAGGAAGTTACAGCGCCGATAGAGGCGTCATTGGCCACGACTTCAAATCTGAAGAATATTCAGTCCATGTCGTATAACAGTTATTCTGCTGTTATCCTGGAATATGAACAGACTTCAAATATGGATGCTACGATCATAGAGATCCAGCAGTCAATAGAGCAGGTAAAAAGTACATTTGACGATAGTATCGGTACACCTATTGTAATGCAGCTCAATCCTGACATGATCCCTATCATGGTGGCAGGTGTTGGTGTTGAGGGTATGGATAATACCGAAACTACTGATTTTGTATCATCTGAGATTCTTCCTGATCTGGAAGGTATAGAGGGTGTTGCCTCTGTTACTACCATCGGTGGAGTTGAGGAAACTGTAGAAGTAACTCTGAATCAGGCCAAGATCGATAAACTGAACGAGAAGATAATGGATGATATAGATGCTCAGTTTGATGAGGCAACTGCATCAGTTACAGATGCCAAGCAGAAGATTGAGTCTGGTAAGAATGCCATAAAGAGTGGCAGCAAGACTGCAGCAGAAACCATTGGTGAGAATCAGGCCAAGCTGTCACAGGCTCAGGTTGAGCTCTATCAGACAGAATCTGATCTGAAGGCTCAGAAATCAGAGCTTGAAACTACTTATGCTACTCTGACAACTACTATGGAGTCTCTGAATACAACATACCAGAGTGCCGTTCAGTTAAATGAGGGTATTACAAATCTTCAGGGCATTATTGATATGTATGATCAGGGAATGATCGATGACGAGGCATTAGAGGCTATGCTGGCTGAGCTTCCACCTGAACTGGTTGGAGATACTCCTATTACAGATATAGAGGGCCTCAGAACTCTGGTGGGAACACTTCAGGGACAGATGGATCAGTTGAATGGCGGTATTGCTACTGCAGGTTCAGCACTTTCATCCTATGGAATAACACTTAATACATATGAAGATATTCCTGCAGCCATTGAACAGCTCACTGCTGCTCAGCTTCAGGTATCACAGGGAATAGCTACTATAGATATCGGACTTCAGAAGATAGCTGAAGGTAAGGAAACAACAAGCACAGCAATGAGTGCACTTAATTCTGCAGGTATCAGCTCATCCCTCGAGATTGCAGATGCTTCAGCCCAGCTTACAGCAGGAGAGAGTCAGCTGTCAGCTGCAGAGACAAGTATTAAGGATGCCAAGAAAGAAGCAAAGGATAAGGCAGATCTGGAAAATGTTCTTTCTATTGATATGCTGAACAACCTGCTTCTTGCTCAGAACTTCGAGATGCCTGCCGGTTATGTGTCCAGCGATAATGGACAATATCTGGTTAAGGTAGGAGATGATATACCTGATGTAGAGAGTCTTGATGATCTGGTGCTTATCAATCTGAACATGGATCACGTAAAGGAAATCAAGCTTTCTGATATAGCTGATATAGAGCAGGTTGATAATTCTAAAGAAGTATATGCTAAGATCAATGGCGATAATGCTATTATCCTGTCCTTCGAAAAACAGACCGGATATAGTACCGGAGATGTAACAGATAATATCCTTGCTAAATTTGAAAGTCTTGAGGAGACAGAAGAGCAGCCTGTAAGCTTTTCAGTTCTCATGGATCAGGGTGTATATATAGATATCATATTTAAATCAATAGTACAGAATATCCTGCTGGGTGCAGGCCTTGCGATATTCATACTTATTATCTTCCTGAGAGATGTGAGACCGACAATAATCATTGCATGTGCAATACCGCTGTCCATCATATTTGCCATTGTACTTATGTACTTCTCGGGAATCACACTTAACATCATCTCAATGTCAGGACTGACGCTGGGTATAGGTATGTTGGTGGATAACTCCATAGTTGTTATCGAGAATATCTTCCGACTCAGGAAGAAGGGCGAGAGCGTTAAGAAGGCGGCAGTTTATGGAGCAAGTCAGGTGGCAGGTGCCATAACAGCATCTACACTTACTACCATGTGCGTATTCCTTCCTATAGTATTTACAGAAGGACTTACGAGACAGCTTTTTGTGGATATGGGTCTTACCATTGCGTATACCCTTACTGCTTCACTCATAGTTGCCCTGACACTGGTTCCGGCTATGGCCCAGGGACTGCTTAAGAAGGCCAAGGCCAAGGAAAGCAATACAGAGAATAAATTCTATGAGATATATGGAAAGTTCGTAGCAGGAGCACTTAAGTTTAAGCCTATAGTATTCCTTGCAATCATTACACTTCTGGTTGTGAGCATGGTGCTTTCAGTATCCAGAGGTACTCAGTTTATGCCTGAAATGTCCAGCACACAGGTTACAGTAACTCTGTCAGCACCTGAAGACGAAGAGAGAACATTTGAAGAGATGGCAGGATACGCTGATACACTTGTGGAGAGAATAAAGGATCTGCCGGATCTCCAGACCACAGGTGCTATGATAGGATCAGGTTCAACTCTTGGAGCACTGGGTGGAACTTCAAATGATGTTACCCTATATCTTATATTTGACGATAATGCAAAGATAGATAATGATGAGATAAACGACAAGATAATGGCTGCTGCAAAAGACCTTGATTGCGAGACTACAGTCAGCGCTGAAATGATGGATATGAGTGCACTGTCCGGCAGTGGAATATCTGTCATGATCAAGGGTCGAGATATGCAGAAAATCCAGAGTCTTGCGGAAGATGTGGCGAAGATAATGGAAGAGACAGAGGGTACCGTGGACGTTGATAATGGTATCAGTGATCTGACTCAGGAGCTGGTGATCTCAGTAGATAAGTCGAAGGCAGCTAAGTACGGACTTACTGTTGCTCAGGTATTTGCCGAGATATCAAAGAGTATTGCTTCAACCAAGAGCTCTACCACAATTTCCACAGACCTTAAAGATTACGATGTATATGTAATGACAGAGAAGCAGTCAGAAGTAACTGACGATGATCTGAAGAAGATAGAATTCACATACACTGATATGAAGGATCAGAAGGAGAAGAAGGTCAAGCTTACTGAAATAGCTAAGTTCAGCGAGGTTGAGGAGTCCAGTTCAATCCTTAGAGATGCACAGAACAGATATATCAGCGTAACAGCAAATGTAGACGAAAATCACAACATAGGTCTTGTGGGTGCTGAGATCCAGAGAAAGCTGAATCTCTTAGATGTTCCAGAAGGCTACAGCCTCAAGATGAAGGGTGAGAATGAGAGTATAAATGATGCTATGAGACAGGTACTCCTCATGATGCTCCTGGCGGTAATCCTTATATACCTTATAATGGTTGCCCAGTTCCAGAGTCTGCTGTCACCATTCATAATCATGTTTACAATTCCTCTGGCATTTACCGGTGGTTTCTTCTCACTTTACTTCACCGGAAATCCTATCAGCGTCATATCCATGATAGGCTTCGTAATGCTGGCGGGTATCATAGTTAATAACGGTATCGTTCTGGTTGACTACATCAATCAGCTACGAAGGGAAGGAATGGCCAAGAAGGACGCCATAGTCGAGGCTTCCAAGACAAGACTTCGTCCTGTATTCATGACAGCCCTCACAACTATAATCTCTATGTCCACCATGGCTCTGGGCTTTGGTAACGGAACAGAGATGTCCCAGCCAATGGCCATAGTCGTTGTTGGCGGTATGGTCTACGGAACACTCCTGACACTGATCTTCGTACCTTGTCTCTACGATGCATTTAACAGAGAGAAGGATATGAGAGAAGAGGATCTGGACGAGGTGCCGGTTGAGATGACAACAGAAAGTGGAGAAGTATTGTAAAATGTGCAGAATCCCATAAATAATAAGACCATCGGATGTGGAATCCGGTGGTCTTGTTATTTATGATATATTTGTTTGTAAAAATAACTATGTGAAGAACCTCTTAACTGGGAAGATACGATTTGTATTCTTCATGTATGTGAGATATCTGTCATAGAATCTATGTCTTAAGTCGAACTCCTCTGTACGCTTCAGAAGCTCTGTAAGCACAATCCAGTATATTATAGGAAGAGCAAAGAAGTAAGCATTTCCACAAATCAGGATCGCTCCGGTGCAGATGAATAATACTCCGGCATACTGAGGGTTTCTGGTGTATTGATAAATCCCAGTAGTAACGAGTTTTCCCATTTGTACATTCGTCTTGATCATGGATTCGAATGTGGCTCTCCAAAAAATCACAACTCCTACGATGCAGAGGAATATACCAATTCCTAAATAGACATATCTTGCAATCTGGTTATAAAAAATACCGGTTGAAATAGGAGATATGCGTCCAAGTACACAGGCTGCTGCTGTAAGAATCAACATTACTGGAACAATCCAGAAAGCTTTTCCGTAATATGGAAGAGCATCAGCAACCTTGTCTGCAGACACAATAATCGGATCCTCACCTTCCAGATCCTTGAAGTCATCTGCTGATTCCTCACCGGCCTCTGCATCCATGGCAGCCTTAGCTTCTACAGCCTTTTTCTCCTCGGCAACCTTTGTTTCTGCTGTAGCCTTTACCTCCTCGGCAGCCTTAGCTTCTGCGACCTTCGCCTCTTCGATGGCTGCATCAACAGCCTTCATTCTTTTCATTCTATCAGCTATATCACTCATATAATTTCTCCAATCTGATAACTTAATCAGGAACAAGATATGTTCGCATCATACGACCCATGATATTGCCATCCGGATACCGCCATCCGAACAAAACATCATGAGTATTATACACCATTTATCACATTGATTTAAAGTATAAGTTCATATATAATGATGTATGGTGTTTTTCAGAAGTAAGTATAATACATTGGAGTGAAAATTCTATGTCTTATGTGGCATTATATAGAAAATTTCGTCCTGATAATTTCGATGATGTAAAGGGTCAGGATCATATAGTAACAACGCTGAGAAATCAGCTGCTGCATGACAGGGTTGGCCACGCATATCTGTTTTGCGGAACAAGAGGAACAGGTAAGACAACCATGGCGAAGCTCATGGCCAAAGCGGTCAATTGCGAGCATCCTGTAAATGGAAATCCATGCGGCGAGTGTGAGAGCTGTCAGAGTATAGCAAGTGGCAATTCGTTAAATGTAATTGAGATAGATGCTGCATCCAACAATGGTGTAGATAATGTAAGACAGATCAACAGTGCAGTACAGTATTCCCCTTCTCAGGGCAAATATCTGGTATATATAATCGACGAGGTTCACATGATGACTTCCAGCGCATTTAATGCGCTGCTTAAGACCATCGAAGAACCGCCGGAATACGTAATATTCATCCTTGCTACCACAGAGGATTACAAGGTTCCTGTAACTATCAGATCCCGCTGTCAGAGATATGATTTCCGCAGGATAACGGTGGATACCATTGCCGGCAGGATAAATCATATACTTGAAGAAGAGGGGCTGGAGGCAACTCCGGAAGCTGTAAGATATATAGCAAGAGCAGCTGATGGTTCTATGAGAGACGGACTGTCAATTCTGGATGAATGTGTATCTGCAAGTATTGGCAAAACGCTGGATCTGGACAGCGTCCTGAAAATCGTCGGTGCAGTTGATATAGATATCTACGTAAAGCTTATGGAGGCAATCAGAGATGATAAAGCCGACCAGGTACTGGATATAATCAACGATGCAGTATGGCAGGGCAAGGACCTGACAGTGTTCACGGACAACTTTATATGGTTCCTCAGAAATATGCTCTTCATAAAGGTATCACCTCAGGTGGCAGGGGAGCTGGATATCACATCTGAAAATGTTGAGATTATTAAGAAACTGGGAGACAGCTTCACAGTTGATACTCTCAGCAGATATATAGATCTGCTTCAGGAACTCTCTGTTAATATCAGATACTCCACAATTAAGCGAGTATCACTGGAAATGACAGTCATCAGAATGATGAGACCTGAATCAGATACGGACCTGAGCTCCGTGCTCAGCAGACTTGACCTGTTAGAGGCAGGAAGAGGAGCTGGAAATGTATCTGCTCCGGCAGGTGCAGGAGCTGCATCTGGAGAGTCAGGCGGTGGATCATATGACGAAGGTGCATCCGGTTTCAGCAGAGAAGAAACTGTGGATATAATCCGCAGGGAGATAGATAAAGCATTTAATATAAGAATGGCAGGAATGCCGGCTGTACAGTCACAGCGTACAGACAAGCCAAAGAAGAGGCTGACTCTTGAAGAGGAAGCAAGGCTGGTGGAAGAGGAAATCAGGAATTCTTATCCTGAGGCCACAGCTGAAGAACTCATCAAGCTTGGTAAGAACTGGAAGAATGAGATCAGACCAAAGCTTCCGGGACCACACAATGAATATCTGGCAGGCTCCATAGTTGTTGCCGGAGAATCAGTAGACGGAGAATTTCCTAAGCTGAAGATACTTCTTAACAGAACTGCCGGAGTTGATATTATTCTGGACTATTATCAGACAGGCCGTGGCGCAGAGAATATGAATGACATTCTGGGCGACATGATCAAGAGAAAGGTTCGGACTGAATACGATATTCAGGGTGGAGAAGTATTAAATGTAACGGATGAGATGAGAGTTCTGAACAAACTCAATTTTGACAATATTGAAATCAGGGACTAGATATATTATCTTTATTAACCTGACTATGGTATTATATGATATAAGTTTCAAAAGTCATATTGATTTTATTGAATATACATGAAAGGAAGAATACAAATGGCTAAGAGAGGCGGATATCCTGGCGGAATGATGCCGGGCAACATGAACAACCTGATGAAGCAGGCACAGAAGATGCAGAAGCAGATGGAAGAAACACAGGCTGAGCTTGCTGAGAAGGAATATGAGGCAACTGCAGGCGGTGGAGTTGTTACAGTTAAGATCAATGGACAGAAAGAAATCACAGATATGACTATTTCTGAGGAAGTAGTTGATCCTGATGATATCGAAATGCTCCAGGATCTGATCATCGCTGCAGTTAACGAAGCAATCAGAATGCAGGCTGATGATGAGAAGGAACAGCTTGGTAAGATAACAGGCGGTCTTGGCGGAGGCCTTGGAGGTATGTTCTAATATGGAAATGTATGGCGGAGAGGTAAACAGACTCATAGAAGAGCTGGGACATCTTCCGGGTATAGGCACAAGAAGTGCCCAAAGACTTGCATTTCACATAATAGCTATGCCGGATGATCGTGTTGAAGCTCTTTCGGAAGCTATAATAAATGCAAAAAAGAAGATACGGTATTGCCAGGAGTGTTATACTGTAACTGATAATGATAAATGTCCTATCTGCAGATCAGCTAACCGTGATCATAAAACTATCATGGTGGTTGAGTCTCCGAGAGATATGGCAGCTTATGAGAAGACGTCGAAGTATAACGGCGTATATCATGTGCTCCATGGAGTCATAAATCCAAGTGCCGGAATTGGTCCACAGGATATAAGACTCAAAGAACTTATGGTCAGGCTCAGGGAAGATGTCGATGAACTTATCATTGCGACAAATTCCAGCGTAGAAGGCGAAGCTACAGCTATGTACATATCCAAGATGGTGAAGCCGGCGGGAATAAAAGTATCCCGTATTGCAACTGGTGTTCCAGTAGGTGGCGATCTTGAATGCACAGACGAAGTCACTCTGCTCCGTGCATTAGAGGGTAGAGTTGAACTATAATTCACCAAGAGACAAATCCTTTGGTAAAGATTTACTAGGGGCATAACCTATGGTGGAAAATATACGGAGGAGGTTACATTATGAAGAAAATAGGAATACTAACTAGTGGTGGTGATTGTCAGGCACTAAACCCTACTATGAGAGGCGTTGTAAAGGGTCTTGAGAATCTGTTTGGTGATGTTGAGATATATGGTTTCCTGGAGGGTTACAAGGGACTTATATATGGCAACTATAGGAAGATGGAGCCTATGGAATTCTCCGGACTTCTTGCAAAGGGTGGAACAATTCTCGGTACATCAAGAGTTCCTTTTAAGTATCTGGATACTCCTACTGATGATGGTGTTGAGAAGGTTCCTGCCATGATCAAGACATACAAGAAACTTGATCTTGATGGACTTTTTGTCCTTGGCGGTAACGGATCACAGAAGACAGCTAACAGGCTTTATCAGGAAGGGTTAAATGTAATAGGTCTTCCGAAGACTATTGATAATGATATATGGGGAACAGATGTTACATTTGGATTCCAGAGTGCTATTGATGTTGCTACTCATGCAATCGACTGCATCTATACAACAGCAGAATCACATAACCGTGTATTCGTTATTGAGACCATGGGTCACAAGGTTGGATGGATAACTCTGTATGCAGGTGTTGCAGGTGGAGCAGATGTAATTCTTCTTCCAGAGATACCTTATGATATGAAGAAGGTTTATAAAGCTATAGATAAGCGCAAGAAGATGGGTAAGAAATTTGCAATAATCGTTGTTGCAGAGGGCGCTATATCTAAGGAAATAGATAAAATGTCCAAAAAGGACAAGAAGAAGGCTTTAGCTGAGAGAAAATATCCATCAATAGCCTATGAAATAGCAGCTGATATTCAGAACAAGTATCAGAATGCAGAGGTCAGAGTTGCCCTTCCTGGACATACTCAGAGAGGTGGAAATCCTGATGCATACGACAGAGTTCTTTCAAGCCGTTTTGGTGCTAAGGCAGCAGAGCTTTTCAAGGCAAAGGATTTTGGTAAGCTTGTAGTATTCAAGAACAATGAAGTTACCGCAATTCCTATGGAAGAGTCAGCAGGCAAGCTGAAATATGTGGATCCTAATGATCAGCTTATTCAGGAAGCTAAGACTCTGGGAATCAGTTTTGGTGACTAGATCATAATACATTTGAGGAAAACACTTTTAAAATGTGGAAAAAAGTCATACTCGGGGCAGCGCTATTTATATTAGTATTTATCGGGGCTGCCCTGACTTTTAATTTTATAATGAATCGTGATACTGTCCGTAAAGCGACTGAAGGAGCTAATCCTACAATGCCATATGCTTACGCAGAATATGAAGGGCGTATGATAAATGGCATGCAGGCATATACTACAGCTATCAATACCAGTCTTCACAGAGACACGGTTATTCCTGTTTCAGATGACAAGATAGTAAAGGTATATCTGCCTAGGGATTATGTGGATGGCTCTGACGTAAAGTATCAGCTCAGAAGCTTTGATGGTAAGAACCTGATCGAAGATGGCGACCTGAGATATGAGTCAGATGATGAGAACTATTATCTGTACTACACAGATATCCGTATGGATATGACATTAGGTGCAGAATATAGCTTTGTCATAGATATTGATGGTGGTTCAGATCATTATTATTACTATACGAGAATTGTAAGGCTGAATACTTCCATGCTGAGCAGTTTTCTTGATTTTGCTATCAACTTCAGTAATGCTGCATTTGAAGGAAATGCCATTGAAAACCAGATGGCCAGCAATACTGATGCGGAATACAATTCTGGAGCTGAGGCATATCTTGATATGTCAAAGCAGAGAGAGGAAAACAGGATAGCTACAACCACAGATGCTCTGGAAGGAATAAGCGTTGCTGATATAACATCAGTATTCGGAAGCAAGGACGATACATCCGGTCTTTTCTATTCCAATGGTGGTAATACCATAACATCTGATGGTAATCCGGGATATGTAACACTGGGTTCTTCATATGAGGATGTTACTTACTCCGGAATGAAGATGGAGAGGTTCAGCGAGCCTATTCCGATCGTGAAGGAAGTAACTGAGACCAGTGCTCTTATCGAGCTTAAGTATAAGACGATTTCAGAACAGCCTGATGGAACAGCTATAACCTATGCTGTTTCTGAGTACCTGACTCTGGAATATGATAACGGTAAAGCAGCGAACCTGGTTACAGGATATGCCAGATATATGAATGAGGACTTCAATGCACAGAACATAGATGCAGAGAGTAACTCCATAATCCTGGGTATCACATCGGACAACAATCCTGTATATATGACAAATGAGAAGGCAGACAAGATTGCATTTCTCGCTGACAACAGTCTGTGGTTCTATGATAATTCAGAGAGTTCATATACGAACATCTTTGGTACAACTGCAGCTGAGGCAGTTATGGAACGTATGCCACAGGAGGGCTATGGCCTGACTCTGGTTTCCATGGATGATAACACTGTGGATTTCGTTGTTTACGGTCGTATAAATGAGGGCAGAAGAGAAGGCTCAAACGGAGTACTTCTGTATGAGTACAACATCAAGAAGGGAACCCTTCAGGAGCTGTGCTTTATAGATACTGATCTTGATTATCAGGCACTGTCCCAGCAGACAGGACGTTTCTGTTATTATGACAAGAAGAATACGACATTCTATACGATAATAGGTGAGTCCATCGTCAGCATCAATACATTTAACGGAAAGTACGATACGCTTATTAAGAACATTCCTGCAAAGCAGGTACTGGTTTCTGAAGATATGAAGGTCATCGCATATCCTGATACGAGCGATCAGGCAAATGTATCGACTATCACCATCAGAAATCTGGAAAAGGGTACAAGCAAGGAAGAACGTGTGGCAGGCCATAAACTGGCACTTCTGGGATTTGTAGGAAATGATATCATGTATGCAAGTGCACTTCCGGAGAACATTGAGACAGATGCAGATGGCACGCCAAGATTCATGTTTGACGAGCTTTTCATTGTAGGTACTGATGGAAATGTACTGAAGGATTACAGCCGTGAAGGAGTGCTGATCTCTAAGATCACATTTGAGGACAGCAATATAGTCCTTACACGTGTTGGACATGATCCTGAAACAGGCGCACTCATCAAGATGCCTGTAGATAATCTGTCCTTCAAACCAGTGGATAATCCTAATAGCATAAATGTAAAGAAATACGAGAATGATGCAGGACTTAAGATCACAACCCTGAAATTCCCGGGACACGTATACGTGGGATATAATCCTGAGGAGATCATGACCAAGACAGAGACTAATAATAACGAGAAGGTTGTGAAAATCTCAGGAGAGATAAATGACAAGCAGGTTTATGTATATAATGCAAAGGGGCTGGTGGATGCTACCTACAGTGTAGGAAACGGTGTTCAGATGGTTTCAGCTAATGGAGGATTCGTTGCGGATTCAACCGGTAGAGTTATCTACAGAGAGAAGCAGTCGCTGCCATATCTAACGGTAGTCGGTTCATTTGATTACAAGCCTGTGGATGATGCAGCAGACAGTCTGGCGGCATGCAAATATATGTGTGCCCGTGCTTCAGGACTACCTGCAGATTACAACGATGTAAGGGCAACAAGTACATGGGCAGAAGCCTTTGAACTATATGGCGACGAGGTTCGCGGTATCAATATATCAGGCGTAAGTCTTAATAAGGCCATAAGCTTCCTTAGCGACGGCGCACCATTTGCCGCCAAGCTGGGAGACCGCTACGTACTTGTAGTCAGCTACAACTCCGAATACATCAGATACTATGATCCGGTTCAGGACACAGAAGTCAAGAAGGCCAGATACCTGTTTGATGTAGATATGGAGAATAATGGTTATGAATTTTATACTTATGTGAAGTAAAAATACTAGATATTGTACTATTTCACTTTTTTTTCACAATTTAAACCTAACTTATTCATAATTAATTGATATATTGTAATTGTTCCAAATGAAGGATTCTATACCTTCCCCCACATTTTTTCATAAGAGGAGCCGTAATCCCAAACGGCTCCTTTTGTTATTCCACATTCTTCCCTTCCATTCTCCTCCAATTTTTTATATAATTAAATCAGTTACCAAAAAGGAGAAGGTACATATGTTTAATGCGGATTTTAATTTAGAAAATGGTGAAATGTTAATCACACTTGAAGGAAGTCTGGATGCAACTGCATCTCGCGATTTCGATATAATGATCGAAGATGAGATTTCCGGCAAGAGCAACGAGATTAAAAAAGTTACAATTGATGCTGAAAAACTGGATTATATATCTTCAGCCGGACTTAGATCATTCCTTCAGATAGAAACATATCTGGAAGATAATCTAGACGATCACATCACAGTAATTAACGCAATTGAAGTAGTGAAGGAAATATTTGAGGTTACAGGATTCAGTGAAGTACTCAACGTCGAATAAAAAAGAAAAACTTCAAAATTCAGGAAAGCTCCAGAAAAGGCTGCTGAATTTTCTGTTTATAATTTCTCTTATTATCGTACTATCTACCGTAATCAATGTTACTGCGTTATATCTTAATAACAAGATTAAAATGTATAGAACAGAAGCATATGGCTATACAAGAATTGCGGCAGATTATATTGATGGAGATAAGATACAAGGATATCTGGATAACCCTGTTGAGGATGACTATTTCTATGATGTAAAGGCTTTTATCAATAGGATGCAGGCAAATACAGACATCCTTTATTTCTATGTGCTGGTTCCAAGCGAAGAAGACCCTAACGAATACATTTACATATGGGACGCTGATGCAGATGGTACTCCGGGAATGGCAATTGGAGATACTGATGACTTCTCATCTGAGGGTGCTGTCCTGACTGAACAGGTCATGTCCGGAGGAAAGAGTGAGAAGCTGATAATCACATATGATAAGGAATATGGATTTATCGCATTTGCAGCTTCACCAATATATAACAGTGCCGGAGATCCGGTGGCTCTTTCTACAGTGGAATTACCCATGAAAGATATGGCCTATACATTTTACATGTTCCTGATCAGCATTGTTATAACTGTAGTCTTCGTTATGGCCATAGGAATGGTAGCCTTCTACAAGAAGCTCAATAAGAATATTATTATTCCTATCCAAAAACTGGATGATGCAACAAAACAGGTTACAACCACTCTGGAAACAGGTGAGAACATAGATCCAGATATACACACAGGTGACGAGCTGGAAGATCTGTCGAATTCCTTCGTTTACATGGAACATGAACTTCGTGAATACATAGAAGAAAACACGAAGATAATGGCAGAGAAGGAGAGGATCGGAGCGGAGTTAAATGTAGCGACGAAGATACAGGCAGACATGCTTCCGATGATATTCCCTGCATTTCCTGACAGAACAGAATTTGATATATATGCATCCATGAAACCTGCAAAAGAAGTTGGTGGAGATTTCTATGACTTCTTCTTCATTGATGATGATCACCTTGCGCTGGTCATAGCAGATGTTTCCGGAAAGGGAGTTCCGGCCGCGATGTATATGATGATGGCTAAATGTCTGATCCAGACTTATACACTTAGTGGACGAAGTCCTGAGGAAATATTCAACGACGTAAATCTGAAGCTGTGTGACAAGGTGAGCAACAATATGTTCGTTACAGTCTGGCTTGGTATACTTGAGATATCTACAGGACATTTAACTGCAGTAAATGCAGGACATGAATATCCTTTGGTTATGAAACCGGGCGGTGATTTTGAAGTGCTGAAGGATAAGCATGGTTTTGTTTTAGGCGGTTTATCTGAGATGGTATATCATGAATACGAGATTGATCTAAAACCTGGATCCAAGCTGTTTGTATACACAGATGGTATTACAGAAGCGCAGGATGTGAATGCTGAGCTCTACGGTATGGATCGTACAGTTCAGACGGTTAATCAGGTCAAGGACGGAAAACCTGAACAGGTTGTAAATGATGTTCAGAGAATACTGGAAGAGTATATAGGTGAGGGTGAACAATTTGATGATATGACAATGCTGTGTCTGGAGTATATCGGAATTTAATTTTAGTGGGGGAATAATAGTGAAATGTGCTAATTGCGGCGGAATGCTAAGATACGATCCGTCGACCTATGGACTTTTATGTGATAATTGTGGATTCAAAAAGATTCTTCACAGACCTGAAGAACAGGTTGTTGTGGAGGAGAAGGATTTTGATTCTGCCATGAGGGACGCAGTTTATGACTGGGGAGTCATGCGACGAGAGGTAAGATGTAAGGTATGTGGAGCCGTTACATTTTACGATCCGAACATGATATCCACAACCTGTCCTTATTGCGGTTCCAATGATGTTCTGACAGCCAGTGAGACAAATGCAGGAATTGCGCCTAGTGCTGTTATTCCTTTTAAGATCTCAAAGCAGGAGGCCGTTGATTTCTTCTATAAGTGGAATAAATGGGCTCTGTGGTGTCCTGAAGAATTCAGAAAGGGAAGATTCCTGGAGAATTATACAGGAGTTTATGTGCCTTACTGGACCTTTGATGCTGAATCCGTTACCACATACAGTGGAAAGTTTGGATATGAAAGGGGCTCTGGTGATGATACCTATACTAAGTGGTATAAAAAAGACGGAGTGGTACAGGAATTTCTGAATGATGTGCCTATCTGTGGCAGTAAGAAATTTATCCATAATCCTTTGCTTACCAAAGGAATAGTCACAATTCTTCCTAAAGACATAGTTCCCTATACGCCTGATGCATTGATGGGATTTGCTGCAGAGAAATACTCTATTGGAATTGATGAGGCCTGGGATTTGGTTAAGGGGACTCTCAAGAAACAACATATGTATGCAGCCTGTAGGAATGAGAATGCTAATTCGTATGATAAAATTCAGATGTCCACGGAATACAGTAATATCAAATTCAAGTATATCTTGGTTCCGCTGTGGATATCAGCTTGCAGATACAAGGGCAAGGTTTACAATGTGGTATGTAGCGGCAGTGATCTGAGGGGTAACTGCAACAGACCGGTATCGGCTGCAAAGATCATTGGTCTATGTGCCTGCATAGTAGGTATTCTGACTCTGCCAATTGTACTGTCTGCATTGGTAGTCATTATAATGAATCTGACTAGATTGTTCTAATATTATATAAATCACAAAACCTCGGGATTCTGGGTGTTTATCACACACAGTTTCCCGAGGCTTTATTTTTTGTACTGATTGAATTTCGTTTTTCTGTTATTTGGATTTATACTTCAATATTCCAGTAGCCATCCAGTGTAGCGAAGTAATCATCAAGTGTCTGGGCACGTCTGATCTCAATTACGGAATTATCTTCTCTGAGAAGAAGCTCAGCTGACCAGAGTCTTCCATTGTAGTTATAACCCATTGAGAAGCCATGAGCACCTGTGTCATGAATAACCAGGTAATCACCAATATCTATCTTAGGGAGCTTTCTGTCTATGGCAAACTTATCGTTGTTCTCACAAAGTGAACCAACGACATCATAAACTTCAGTTTCAGGAGCATCCTCCTTACCCAGAACAGTTAAATGATGATAAGAACCATACATAGCAGGTCTCATAAGGTTGGCAGCACAAGCGTCAACACCGATGTATTCCTTGTAAATGTGCTTCTCATGAACAGCCTTTGTTACAAGGTGTCCGTAAGGTGCCAGCATGAATCTTCCGAGTTCTGTAAATATAGCAACATCACCCATGCCTGCAGGAACAAGAACCTCATCATAAACCTTGTGAACGCCCTCACCGATAACTGCTATATCGTTCGCCGGAGCATCAGGTGTATAGGATATACCCACACCGCCTGACAGATTGATAAATGAAAGCTTTACACCTGTCTTTTCCTTGATCTCAACTGCAAGCTCGAAGAGGATCTTCGCAAGTGCAGGATAATAATCATTTGAAAGAGTATTGCTTGCAAGGAAGCTGTGGATACCAAATTCCTCAACACCAAGCTCGCTCAGTCTCTTGTAAGCTTCAAAGAGCTGTTCCTTGGTCATGCCATACTTTGCATCTCCAGGATTGTCCATTACCTGAACTGATTCGTTGCTTTCTCCAAGCTTGAAGATTCCGCCTGGGTTGTAACGACAGGACATACGCTTTGGAAGACGTCTTCCGGCCTCATCACCTGTAAGCTTTCCTTCCAGTGCTTTCAGAACAAAATCTATATGAGTAATGTCATCAAGATTGATTATTCCACCAATCTCGGCACATTTTACAAATTCCTCTGCAGGAGTTTCGTTTGATGAGAACATAACATCATAACCTGTAACGCCTGATCTTTCGGATAATACAAGCTCTGCCATGGATGAGCAGTCTGTGCCGCAGCCTTCCTCGTGAAGAATCTTCAGGATTGTAGGATTAGGAGTTGCCTTAACTGCGAAGTACTCCTTGAACCCCGGATTCCATGAGAAAGCCTTGTTCAGGGCTCTTGCGTTTTCTCTGATACCCTTCTCATCATATATATGAAATGGGGTGGGATGTGTCTTAACTATTTCTTCAACCTGTGCTTTTGTAATGAATGCTTTTTTCATTGATGAAACCTCTTGAAATTTAATCTTATAAAAACAATCTATAGATTATTCTATATCGAAGAATTAGTCAAGAAAAAAGCATAGCGACTTTATATGTAATATAGGCTTTTATAGTGCCTTTTATGCGTTTTTATGTTAGAATGAAAGTTAGTGTTATGCCGACTGAATAATTGGGAGGTAAGGCTTATGGATTACGATGTATTGGTGATTGGTGCGGGGGTTGTAGGCACTGCAATCGCAAGAGAATTATCCAAATATAAATTAAAGACTTGTGTGATAGAAAAAGAAGAGGACGTATGTTCCGGAACTTCTAAGGCTAACAGCGGAATAGTCCATGCGGGGTATGATGCTGATCCGGGTACACTTAAAGCAAAGCTAAATGTACTTGGTGCGGCCATGATAAGAGAATTATCGAAGGAACTGGATTTTCCATTTAAGGAAAATGGTTCCATGGTCATAGCCATCAATGATAATGAAGGTGGTGCTCCGGATCCGGAGGCATCAGCTATAAGAATGGATAAGCTTCAGGAACTCCTGGAGAGAGGCGAGAAGAATGGTGTCAAAGGACTGAAGATAATCTCCGGTGATGAGGCAAGAGAGATTGAGCCTGCACTGTCTGACGCAGTAGAGGCAGCATTGCTTGTTCCTACAGGAGGAATTGTATGTCCTTTCCTTATGACAGTTGCATTTGCTGAAAATGCAGCAGAGAACGGAGTAGAATTCAGATTCCTCGAGAAGGTTAAATCTGTGATAAAGGATTATGAAGACGGGGATAACTGGAAGGTAATCACCGACAAGGGAATATATACATCAGCAGCAGTTATAAATGCTGCAGGAGTTCATTCCGGTGAGATTCATAATCAGGTTTCATCTGACAAGATCAAGATACTTCCTAGAAGAGGCGAGTACGTACTGATGGATCATGACGCAGCCGGTCTGGTGGAACATACCATATTCCAGCTGCCTACCAAGAACGGTAAGGGAGTTCTGGTCACACCTACGGTTCACGGAAATCTGATGGTGGGACCGAACGCAACACTCCTTGATGATATGGAGAATACTGAGACCACTGCAGAAGGAATGGATGAGATAAAGTCCAAAGCACTCCTCAGTGTTCCTAATATTCCATATAATAAAACAATCACATCCTTCGCCGGAATCAGGGCTACTGAAGAGAAGAAGGATTTCGTAATACAGGAAACTGAATCAGGCTTTTTCGACGCAGCCGGAATTGAATCTCCGGGACTTTCATCTGCACCCGCTATTGGAGAGATGGTAGCTGAGATGGTAGTTGAGAAGCTGGGAGCAGTTAAGAAGGAAGAGTATAAATCCACCCGAAAGGGATTTATCAAAACTGTTGATCTGACCGACGAGGAGAAGGCAGAGCTGATCAAGGAAAAGCCTGAATACGGACGTATCGTATGCCGCTGTGAAAATGTAACGGAGGGCGAGATAATGGACTGCATCAACCGTCCGGTGGGTGCCAGATCCCTTGATGGTGTGAAGAGAAGAGTTCGACAGGGAATGGGCAGGTGCCAGGCAGGTTTCTGTACACCGCGTACCATTGAAATCCTGGCCAGAGAGCTGGGCATTCCGGAAGAACAGGTATGCAAGAACCGTCCAGGTTCAGAACTAATATATGAATGATGATAGTACATTTGATTAAGTGGCAGAAAAAAAGATAGGAAGAAATTATGGCAGAAAACAAAGAGAAAAAACAAAACAATAAGAATTCTGTTTACAGGAAAGAAACATTGGAGCGTATATCCTCTCCTGAACAGCTGACAAATTATCTGAAGGTAACCAATGTAGGTATATGGGCTGTTCTTGTAACTGTAATTATGATCATGGTTGGAATCCTGGTATGGTCAGGAATTGGAACACTGGAGACTAAAAAGGATGCAGTGGCAAATGTAACGAATAGCAAGGCGGAGATCATAATTGCCAGTCCAGGACATTTGAAGGAAGGTTATCCTATAAGACTTCAGGGAAAGGAATATAAAGTTTCAACTGTAGAAGTAGATGAGTATGGCAGAACAATTGCTTATGCTGAAATGGAAGTGCCTGATGGAGATTACAATGTTGAGGTTGTAACAGATCAGATCCATCCGATTCAATTCCTGCTAACAAATCAAAACTAACTTTCGTATACAGAGGTCAAGATGAGTAAAAAAAGTGTTAAACCAACCATAACCAAGGGCGTCGCAAAGGTTCCAGTCATAATGCAGCTGGAAGCCTTGGAGTGCGGTGCTGCATCTCTGGCTATGGTAATGGCATATTATAATAAATGGGTTCCGTTGGAACAGGTCAGACAGGACTGTGGTGTCTCACGTGACGGTTCCAAGGCCAAAAATGTATATATCGCGGCTGAACATTATGGCTTCGATGTAGAAGCTTTCCGCATGAGTCCGGAAGCGCTTAAGAAGGAGGGCCAGTTCCCTTGTATCATACACTGGAACATGAATCACTTTGTTGTATGCAATGGTTTCAAAGGAAAGTATGCATATATAAATGATCCTGCCAGAGGAACAGTAAAGGAGACATGGGATGCATTTGACAAGGCTTTTACAGGCGTTGTTATAGTTCCTGTGCCTTCAAAGGATTTCGTTCCTGATGGAAAGCGTAGAAGTACAATTGATTTTGCCAAAAAGAGGCTGACCGGTGCTGGAGCTGCGGTTATTTTCGTCATGCTTACCACCATCATTTCATATCTTTTCGGAATCGTAAATTCTGTTACATCTAAGATATTCCTGGATAGAATTCTGTCCGGAGAAAATCCTGAATGGCTGACAGCATTTGTGAATATACTTATCCTATTTGCGGTATTGCAGCTGATAGTCTCCTGGGCGCAGACTGTCTACTCCCTGAAGATCAATGGTAAAATGGCTGTCATTGGAAATACCACATATATGTGGAAAGTGCTGAGACTACCTATGACATTTTATTCCCAGCGTCTTGCTGGTGATATTCAATGCAGGGCGGACATGAACGCAACGATAGCGACCACCCTCGTCAATACATTTGCCCCACTTGTACTTAATTCGGCAATGATGATTTTCTACCTTGTTGTAATGCTTCGTCAGAGTCTGATACTTACGGCGGTTGGTATAGTTACAATGATAATCAATATCATCATGTCGCAAATTATCTCAAAGCAGAGAATTAATATAACCAGAGTACTGATGCGTGATTCGGGTAAGCTGGAGGCTACTACAGTTACCGGAATCGATATGATAGAGACCATCAAGGCCAGTGGCGCAGAGGAAGGCTTCTTCCATAAATGGGCTGGCTACCAGGCATCTGTAAACCAGCAGGAGGTTAAGACCCTGCGTACTAATCAATATCTGGGAATGGTTCCTACATTCTTCAGTACCATGGCTAATTATGTAGTTTTAATCCTTGGTGTGTTCCTTGTAATGAGAGGCAGGTTCACCTTAGGTTCTGTTATCATGTTCCAGGGATTCTTAGGATCCTTCATGGCGCCTGCTATGACACTTGTAAATGCGGGCCAGACAATCCAGGAAATGCGTACACAGATGGAACGTATCGAGGATGTTATGGAGTATCCGGATGATACAAATGTTATTGAAAGAGAAGATATCGAAGATGCGAAGCTTGTAAAGCTGAAGGGTAATCTGGAGTTGAAAAATATAACATTCGGTTATTCTACATTGGAAGAGCCGCTGATCAAGGATTTCTCCCTGTCCATTAAACCTGGACAGAGGGTTGCTTTGGTCGGTCCTTCAGGCTGTGGTAAGTCAACTATATCAAGTCTGGTTTCCGGACTCTATCAGCCATGGAGCGGCGAGATCCTCTTCGACGGAAAGAAAAGAGATGAATATCCACGTGATGTTATTACCGGTTCGCTTGCAGTAGTGGATCAGAATATCATCATGTTTGAGGATACAGTATCCAACAATATTAAAATGTGGGATGACACCATAATGGATTTCGAAATGATCATGGCTGCACGTGATGCTCAGATTCATGATGACATCATGAAGATGCCGGGTGGCTACCAGCACAAGCTGGTAAGCGGCGGCCGAAATCTGTCAGGTGGTCAGAGACAGCGTATTGAGATAGCAAGAGTTCTGGCTCAGGATCCTACAATGATCATTCTTGATGAAGCAACAAGTGCTCTGGATGCCAGAACAGAATACGAAGTAGTTAATTCTATAAAGGACAGAGGAATTACCTGCATAGTAGTTGCTCATAGACTTTCAACTGTACGTGACTGTGATGAGATCATCGTGCTTGATCACGGAAATGTTGTTGAGAGAGGCACACATGATGAACTGATGGCAAAGAACGGCGCATATGCCGAGCTTGTAGCAAGTGAATAGGAGGAGAAAGCATGGGTTGGTTTGAGAATCAAATCGAAGAACGCCGTGAGGCTGATCAGCTACTCCTCGAAGAATCATTTGTTGAAGTTGCAAGCGTGGTCCTGGGAGACCGCAGTGGCGCCGCATTTAGTGATGACAGGATCATTACTAAGAGTTCTATCGATGAAATATTAAAGATATATCATTATAAACCTGTTGATATTCCAGATCATGTAACAGGTAACGAAGAGAAACTGGATTATTGTCTGCGCATTTATGGAATAATGCGTAGAGTTGTTGAGCTTAAGGAGGGCTGGTACAGAGATGCATTTGGCCCGATCCTTGCATACACAAAAGAGGATAAAACACCGATCGCATTAAAGCCAGGCAAGTTTGGCGGATACGTATATAAAGATCCGGAAACAGGAAGGCTGCTTAAGTTAAATGCGAAGCGAGCTGAACTTTTCGACACTGAAGCTGTATGTTTCTACAGACCTATGCCACAGACCAAGCTCACTATAAAAGACCTTCTTTTATACATGAAGAGATGTATAAATATGAGCGATATAGTATGGCTTATATTGGTTTCGGTTGCAGTGGCGCTTGTAGGACTCGTTCTGCCACGTATAACCAAGGCACTTACAGGACCTATCCTTGCCAGTGGACAGCAGGTGATCCTTATCAGTGTTGCAATCTGCGTTGTATGTTTTTCTGTATCATCGCAGCTTCTAAATAGTGTAAAAGGACTTGTTTCAAAACGTATTGAGATCAAGACAAATGTGCAGGTTCAGGCTGCCATGATGATGCGTATCATGGCACTTCCAGTAAGCTTCTTTGGAAAGTATAGTCCTGGTGAACTTAAGAAGAGATCAATGTCAGTAAACCAGTTATGTTCAACGCTTCTGGGACTGGTACTGTCTACCGGACTGACATCTATTACATCACTTATATATGTAACGCAGATATTCGGATTTGCACCATCGCTGGTTATTCCATCTCTGGTAGTTGTAATTGTTACGGTTGTATTTTCTATTCTGTCAACTCTTATTCAGATCAAGATACAGAAGAAACAGATGGAACTGTCGGCTCAGGAGTCAGGTATGTCATATTCCATGATCTCTGGAATACAGAAGATCAAGCTTGCTGGTGCTGAGAAGAGATTATTTGCAAGGTGGATGAAAATATATACAAATGTTGCCAGACTTACATACAATCCGCCACTCATAATAAAACTGAATAGTGTTATCACATTAGCTATAACACTCATATCAAACATTGTTATTTATTACATAGCAGCTAAGAGTGGTCTGGATCAGTCCACATACTTTGCATTTACAGCTGCTTACAGTATGTTGTCAGGAGCATTCCTGTCGCTGACATCTATTGCATTATCAGCTGCACAGATCAAGCCTATTCTTGAAATGGCTGAGCCATTCCTTACTGCAGAACCTGAGACAGGTGACAATAAGGAAATCGTAGCAAGTATCTCAGGTGGACTGGAAATGAACCACGTAAGCTTCCGCTACAGTGAAGATACACCATACATTTTAGATGACATGTCACTGAAGGTCAGACCTGGAGAGTACATTGCGATTGTAGGAAGAACAGGTTGTGGTAAGTCAACACTTATCAGACTTCTCCTTGGCTTTGAGAAGCCGGAGCAGGGCGCAATCTATTATGACAGCAAGGATATAAATAACATCGACATGGCATCACTCCGTCGAAAGATAGGTACAGTAATGCAGTCAGATGGCCTCTTCCAGGGCGATATCTATTCTAATATTGTTATATCAGCTCCAGAGCTTACACTTGATGAAGCCTGGGAGGCAGCAGAGAAGGCCGGAATAGCCGATGACATAAGAGACATGCCAATGGGTATGAACACTATCATATCCGAAGGCCATGGTGGAATATCCGGTGGTCAGAAGCAGCGTATCATGATCGCCCGTGCCATCGCCCCGAATCCAAAGCTCCTCATATTTGATGAGGCAACATCAGCACTTGATAACAAGACTCAGAGACAGATATCTGACGCTCTGGATGAAATGGGCTGCACAAGAATAGTCATAGCACACAGACTTTCAACTATTAAAAACTGCGACCGCATCCTCGTCATGGACGGCGGCCACATCATAGAAGACGGCAAATACGACGAACTCATAGCCCAGGGCGGCTACTTCGCTGACCTCGTCGAGAGACAGAGGCTGGATAAGAGAGATTGATGCGGCTTTTGATTAGTTTTATGTGTGAATTTTGGATGCAAGTTGAATTCATGGCGAAAACGTTCGGATTTGAATAAAAACCACTTGCTACCCGAACGTGAATTTTGAGATAAAAGTTGGCTTTGTCGAAAACGTTCGGATTGAGTAAGCAACTGGTTGCTATCCGAACGTGGATTTTGAGATTTAAGTTGACTTTTTGTCGAAAGTGTTCGGGTTGAGTAAGCAATCACTTGCTATCCGAACGTAAATTGAGAAAGCAAGTTGAATCCAAAAAATAGCGCGTTCGGCTTTGAATAAGAATCACTTGTTATCCGAACGTAAATTTAAGAAGCAAGTTGAATTCAAAAAGGCATGTTCGGCTTTGAATAAGAATCATATGAAACCCGAACGCATATTAAATAATAACAAATTGAATTTTAAGAAAACGCGTTCGGCTTTGGATAAAAAGTTATGTAACCCGAACGAAGGTGATATTAAAAAACAAGCGATATCAAGTAAGTAAATATCAAGAAAAAAAGCAACATGAATTATATGTATTGGAGAGGGTAAAGAATGGAGAGGTATGACATAATCATAATTGGTGGTGGTCCAGCAGGCCTTTCTGCTGCAGTAAGTGCCAGAGAACAAGGTATTCAGAATATCCTCATAATTGAGAGGGATGACAGACTTGGTGGTATCCTTAATCAGTGCATTCATAATGGATTTGGATTGCATAGATTCAAGGAAGAATTAACAGGTCCTGAATATGCTGCCCGATACATAGAGATGGTGAAAGAACAGCAGATTCCATACAAGTTGAACACTATTGTGCTTGATGTTTCATCCTGTGGATGTGGCACACCGACCACGGCAACAACATCGGATGGCACACCGACCGCATCCGTTTCCGTAACCTATATGAATAGTAAAGAAGGTGCGGTGACGATCACTGCTGATGCTGTGATACTTGCTATGGGATGTCGCGAGAGACCGCGTGGTGCGCTGAACATTCCAGGTTTCAGACCTGCAGGCGTTTACACTGCCGGTACTGCACAGCGACTTGTGAATATTGAAGGTAAGAAGGTAGGAAAGAAGGTTGTCATACTTGGTTCTGGTGACATAGGTCTCATCATGGCCAGACGTATGATCTTCGAGGGCGCTGAGGTTCTGGCGGTTGCCGAGCTCATGCCATATTCCGGCGGCCTTGAGAGAAATATAGTTCAGTGCCTGAAGGATTATAACATTCCTCTGATGCTGAGCCATACTGTTTCGAAAATCTATGGTAAGGATAGGGTCACAGGAGTAGACATCTCAGAAGTTGATGAGAATAGAAGAGTGATTCCGGGTACGGAGCAGCATTTCGAATGTGACACACTGCTTCTGTCCTGCGGACTTCTTCCGGAGAATGAACTCAGTCGAAGTGCTGGCGTTGAGCTCAGCCCGGTCACAGGCGGCCCGATTGTTAATGATACGCTTGAAACCTCCATCCCAGGAGTGTATGCATGTGGAAATGTACTTCATGTCCACGACTTAGTTGATTACGTATCAGATGAAGCAAAGCGTGCCGGTGAGATGGCAGCGAAGCGTGTTGCGGAGATGGAAGCGAACCGCGCCGGAGCAAACTCAACAGCCAACGCCAACGAAAATCCAACAGCCAACACCGACGAAACTTCCACAGCCAACATAGATACGAAGAGCCAGTCAGTAATCGATATCAAATGTTCTGGCGGCGTAAGATATACGGTTCCGCAGAAGGTAAATCCAGATACCATGGATAACCTCCTCAAAGTGAGATTCAGAGTTGGAGATACTTACAAGGACAAAAAACTTTGTATTTATTTTGATGACAACAAGGTTCAGGAACAGAAGAAAAATGTTATGAAACCGGGAGAGATGGAAGAAGTTATTCTTCGCAAGGCTTTGCTGGATGAATTCAAGACAAGTCATGACGGATCCCTTCCGACGAACATCCAGATCTGCCTGGAGTGATCAATAGAGATGTCCGGATATGTCTGGACTAATCAGCATAGATCTCCAGATCTGCCTGGAGTGACTAACGGAGACGAGACAATGATACAGGATATATATCCAAGACGATTGGATAACAGCTATAAGAATTACATCCTTAGAGATGAAGACAGCGTGCTGATCTTCGGAGAGGATGGGAAGATATACATAAAGGAAGAGGATGGCAGGATATTATTTGCCAGCGGCGCTGACATCAAGGGATATGATTCAATATATCTGTTTTCCGTCGATGATAAGAGATATTTCCTTATGGATGGGGCGCCAGAGAGTATGACGATTCTGGATGAATCATCAGAGAATTCGGAGCCAGGTGATATCCCATCTTACACAGCCTACACAATCCGTGAAATCCGCGACAAGTTCTCAGGAGAAGACGACATAGACGTATTCGTTACATTTACCGCGTACCACCTTTGGAAATGGTATTTAGATAATCGTTTCTGTGGCAAGTGCGGAAAGCAGCTTATGAAAGGTGAGACCGAACGTTCCCTTATTTGTCCTGATTGTGGAAATGTGATCTATCCGAGAATTAATCCCGCGGTGATTGTCGGGGTTAAGAAAGGTGATCAGATTCTGATAACCAGATATCGCAGGGGTTATGCACACAATGCACTGGTTGCCGGGTTTGCCGAGATAGGTGAGACTCTTGAAGAGACCGTGGCGCGAGAAGTGATGGAAGAGACGGGTGTCAAGGTTAAGAATATAAAGTATTACAAGTCACAGCCCTGGGGCATGGCACAGGATATGCTGGTTGGATTCTTTGCAGATGCCGACGGAGACGGCGAGATCCATATGGATGAAAATGAACTGAAGTATGCTGAGTGGGTGAAGAGAGAAGACATAGAATTGCAACCAAACAATCTCAGCCTTACCAACGAGATGATGAAACGATTCAAAGAAGGTAATGCATAACGGACGGAAGTTAATCCAAAGAAACAATACCGAAAATGCATATATGTGATGCAATAGTAGAAGGTACAAATATGGAGGAATGATAAATGGAAGAACGACATATTACATGCATACAGTGCCCTATGGGATGTCAGCTGACAATAACCATAGATGGCGATATAGATGAAATAACCGGACTGGCCTCAAAGGATGCAGTAGTGACTGTAACTGGAAATACATGCCCGCGTGGTGAAGAGTATGGAAAAAAAGAGGTTACGGCACCAACCAGAGTTGTTACCACAACAATTGATGTAGAGGGTGGCGATATCCCAAGAGTTTCTGTTAAAACCGCCTCAGATGTTCCTAAGGAAAAAGTATTTGATGTAGTAAGAGAGATAAAGAAAATAAAAATAACAGCTCCAATTAAAATCGGAGCTGTCGTAATCACAGACGTGGCTGGAACTGGAGTTGATGTGGTTGCAACCAAGAATGTTAAGGCCTAAATTCTTCAGGGTTTATCCCCATTTCTTTTTGATGCTTTTTCTTTATTTCCTTAACATCGTCCCATGTGATGTACTCTTCACTGATCTGCCACTTATCTCTTATAAGACGCATCATTAGGTTGTATTGATCTTCTGTAAATGTATAGATTTCATATCCCCTATTGTCTTCTATTACATGATATCCTGCATCATCCTTTACAATGTAGCCGCCGGATATCTGATCGAGATTTTCCAGTGATAATTTTTCTATTTCGGATATCTCAGATATGTTTTCACTTTTGATGTTCTCATTTTCTTTTGCCATAGCCTTTCCCTCCTCGGTTTAAAGTATCCTTTTTTAATATACTCTTTATGATAATATAATATCTCTCAGATATATATTATACAATTTAACAAAATAATACGAGACATAATGATTAATCTTTTTTTATTGGGCCCGTTGATTTCAGGCGATGGACAAAATCAAATCAACTTTGCATAAGGTGGGATCCTACTGTATAATGTATTTTAGCGCGAATTTTGGCGATAGATAATATTCGCCAGCTAATAAAGAAAGAAAAGAGTGCGAGATATGTTGATTATAAAAAATGGACATGTAATTTGTCCTGTAACTAAACTTGATAAAATAGCTGATGTGTTGATTGATGGAAAGAAAATTATTCAGGTCGAGGAAAATATCCAGACGGGTGCTGGCACCTGGCTGGAGGGAAAGGATGTACAGGAGATAGATGCCACTGGGCTTATAGTTGCGCCTGGACTTGTTGATTCACACGTACATTTTCGTGATCCTGGATTTACTTACAAAGAAGATATAGAAAGTGGCGCAAAGGCAGCTGCAAGAGGTGGTTTCACAACAGTAATCTGCATGGCTAATACAAAGCCTGTAGTAGATAATGTTGAGACATTAAGATATATACAGGAAAAGGGAGAGAAGACTGCTATCCATGTTATACAGACAGCCACTGTAACTAAGGGCATGCAGGGCAAGGAGCTGGTAGATATGGAACTTCTTGCCGAAAAAGGTGCTGCAGGATTTACAGATGACGGCCTTCCAATCATGGATGAAGAAATCTTGAGAAAAGCACTGCTTAAAGCTGCAGAGCTTGATCTTCCGGTGAGTCTTCATGAAGAGGATCCGGCATACATCAAGCAGCCGGGAGTTAACATGGGTGCAGTTTCTGAAAAGCTAAATTATGGCGGGGCTTCATCAAAAGCCGAATATGTGATGGTGGAGAGAGATTGCAAGATTGCTGAGGAAACAGGTGCAGCACTCTGCATACAGCATATCAGCGCCAAGGAAAGCGTAGATTATGTGAGACAGGCGAAGGCTGCAGGTGCCGACGTGCACGCTGAAGCAACACCGCACCATTTCACACTTACAGAAGACGCAGTGTTAAAATACGGAACCTACGCAAGAATGAATCCGCCTCTTAGAACAGAAGAAGACAGACAGGCCATTATTGAGGGAATTAAGGATGGAACCATAGACATGATCGTAACGGACCATGCGCCACACAGCAAGGAAGAGAAGGATCGTCCGATGGCACAGGCACCAAGTGGAATAACCGGACTTGAAACTTCCCTGGCATTAGGTATAAAATCCCTGGTACAACCTGGACATATCTCACTTATGAAATTAATGGAACTTATGAGTAAGAATCCGGCTGAATTCTACAGAATGATCCCAGGCAGCATCAGAGAAGGCGAAGTTGCCGACATCGTTATCTTCGGTGAAGATGAAGAGTGGGAAGTTAAGGAAGAAGAGTACGCATCCAAGGCGGTCAACAGTCCATTTACCGGATGGACACTGCCGGGGAAAGTACATTTTACAATCTGTGATGGGGAGATAGTATATAAGAATAAATAGCGCCACGACGCGGATGATTGTGGTGATGATAGAGGAAGTAGATATGAATATTAGAGAAGAAGTTAAGAAGATGAAACTTGCGGCTCCACACGTGGCTGCAATGTCAAATGTACAGAGGAACAAGGCTCTCAGCCTGGTAGCAGAGAATCTGCAGAAGAGGGCTGATGAGATTTTTGCAGAGAATAAGAAGGACCTGGAGTATGCAGATCAGAACGGGATTGCTCCACAGATCGTGAAGCGTCTTAAGTTTGATGAGGGCAAGCTCAGAGATGTTATCGCAGGAATTAACCAGCTGATACAGCTGCCTGATCCACTTGGCAAGGTGACACTGTCGAGACAGCTGGACGAGGGACTGGTGCTTAACAGAGTGACAGTTCCGATCGGCGTTATCGGCGTTATATTTGAAGCAAGGCCGGATGCGCTGGTTCAGATATCATCTCTCTGCATCAAGAGTGGAAACTGCGCTATCCTTAAGGGTGGCAAAGAAACTACATATAGCAATAGGATTCTGTTCGGTATCATTTATGACAGCGTTATTCAGGCTGGTTTCCCTGAGGGTTCATATCTCCAGGCTGAGCAGCATAACGAGATAGATGAGCTTCTGGAATGCGACGACTGCGTAGATCTTCTGATACCTCGTGGTTCTAATAAATTCGTTCGTTACATCATGGACAATACCAAGATTCCAGTAATGGGTCATGCAGACGGTGTATGCCACATCTATGTGGACAAGGCTGCAGATGTGGAGAAGGTAATCCCTATAATCGTTGATGCTAAGACTCAGTACACAGCTGCCTGCAATGCGGTTGAGACATTGCTGATACATAGAGATGTGGCTGAGGATATATTATCGAAACTCTATCCAGCCCTTAAGTCAGAGGGTATTGCAATCAGAGGAACTAAGGAAGTTACAGATATCATTGCCAAGATCGAGGCAGCTCAGGTTGAATTATCACAGCCAACAGATGCTTCTGCAGCAGCAGATGTTGAGACAGTCGAAGAGACAGATTTTAGAGAATATCTGGCACTCATAGTTTCAATAAAGATTGTGGGTGACGAAGACGAAGCTATAGAACATATCAATAAATATGGATCACATCATACAGATGCCATCATCACAGAGGATGATGATGCAGCTGCAAGATTCATGCAGCTGGTTGATTCAGCAGGAGTATATCAGAACTGCTCAACAAGATTTGCCGATGGTTTCAGATACGGCTTCGGTGCTGAGGTTGGAATCAGCACAAGCAAGCTTCACGCCCGTGGTCCGGTTGGTCTCGAAGGGCTTGTAACCTACAAGTATACCCTAAAGGGTGAAGGCCAGATCGTTGGAGATTATGCTACGGGAAAGAGTACATTTAACTTTAAAGATTTATAAAAAATATTAAGTTATTCAGATCTGCCGGGTTAACAGAGAAGTTGCCCGGCAGGTTTACTGACTAAGGCAAATCGTATAGGACAGTTAATGGGAGAATGGATAAATGACAATTCGAAGAATAGAGGCTGGCGAAGAGAAACAAGTATCTGATCTGATAAGGAAAACAATAAGCATTTCAAATATAAAAGACTATCCAAAGGATCTTATGGATGCGTTAATAGCAGTTGAGACACCTGAACATGTCCTTGAACGCGCAAGTTGGACTCATTTTTATGTTGTTATTGATGAAGATGAGATAGTTGGATGCGGTGCAATAGGTCCATATTG
>CAMHCL010000001.1 GCA_946183625.1 uncultured Lachnospiraceae bacterium | reverse complement strand
AATAGTACTCTATATTTTAATATGCTTATTTAGGATAACTAACACCTCTTTTGGTGCTGCATTGTTTCAGCACCAGGGGTGTTTTTGTTGTGGAAATAAAAAGAAGGGATTTATATATGATTACAATATATGGAAAATATACAAATGCTATCGTTTATACAGTAGAGAACGAGCTTTATGCTCTTGAAGAATATGCAAGAAAACAGCTCCAGATGGTATGCAATCATCCGAGTGCAGAGGGAAGTGTGATCAGAGTAATGCCGGATGTTCATCCGGGTAAGGTTGGAACTATAGGCCTTACTATGACAGTCGGAGATTCCATCCTGCCAAGTCTGGTGGGAGTTGATATTGGCTGTGGAATGACAATGGCTAAGGTTAAGACGAAAGGACTTCAGTTTCAGCAGCTGGATTCTGTTATAAGAGAAAATGTACCAGTGGGTCCAAGAATCAGAGAAAAGGATCACAAGTATGCTGACAGAATTAACCTTGAAGAACTTAGATGTTATAAACATATCAATGCACGTAAAGCAAATAGGAGTATTGGTACACTTGGTGGAGGAAATCACTTTATCGAGGTTGATAAGGATGAGGATGGAAATGTATATCTTGTAATACATTCCGGCAGCAGACATCTTGGCATGGAGGTTGCAGACTACTACTTAAGAACAGGTCAGAAGGAAATGCAGATGAAGAAGCAGGGTTATGCTTCATATGAGATGACCTGTCTAACTGGTGAGCTTATGGATGATTATCTTCATGATATAAAGATTATCCAGGAGGTTGCTCGTCTTAACAGAGATGCAATCATAGATTCCATCACAAATGGGATGAAGTGGAAGATAGAAGACTGCTTCACATGCATCCATAACTATGTGGATTTTTCAGGTGATGATCCTATCCTCAGAAAAGGTGCAATTAGTGCCAAGGAGGGAGAAAGAGTAATTATCCCAATCAATATGAGAGATGGGATAATACTTGGAACCGGACGAGGTAATGCTGATTGGAACTATTCAGCACCTCATGGAGCAGGACGAATCTACAAGCGTTCAGAAGTTGCAGAACATCATACTGTATCTGACTTTAAGAAAGCAATGAATGGAATCTATTCAATATGTATCAATAAGGATACTCTGGATGAAAGCCCATTTGCTTATAGAGGTATAGACGATATAGCAGCAGCGATAAATGACACAGTAGAAATAGATAAGATAATTAAGCCGGTTTATAACTATAAAGCTGGTGGAAACAATTAATTATGGAAAGGATATTATATGTTATTACAAATTAGTTCTGGTCAGGGACCGGTAGAATGTGAACTTGCAGTGGGGCTTCTTTTTGCCTCGCTGCAGGAAGAATTTCCTGATATAGAAAAAGTGTATGAACATCCATCAAAGGAAAAAGGATGCTACAAGTCGATAGTGTTTAGTACAGAACAGGATCTGTCATTTCTAGATGGGTCGATTCAGTGGATTTCAGAAAGTACCTTCAGACCGCATCACAAGAGGAAAAACTGGTTTGTGGATGTAAGTGTAATCCCAGAGATTGATGATACATCTATAGATGTAAAGGACTCAGACATAAGGTTTGAAAGATTTCATTCAGGAGGCAAAGGCGGACAAAATGTTAACAAAGTTGAGACAGGTGTGAGACTGGTTCATATTCCGACAGGAATTACAGTTACTTCAACTGCACAGCGTACACAGCAGATGAATAGATCTGATGCCATGAATAAACTGAAAGCTGTTCTTATGCAGGTGGGATATGACAAAAAAGCAGAACAGAAGAATACAGCCTGGAAAGAACATACAAGACTTGAAAGAGGAAATCCGGGAAGGGTTTATAAAGGAGAAAAATTTAAAAGGATTAATTGTTTTGAGTTTGTATAGTCCTTCTATTGACTTTCCTCTCACATGGTGTTAAATTCTAAATACAACTTAATAGTTTGTCGTTAAGGCAGATGTGAAATATATGGTTTGTATGGTATTGAAGTCTTTTGATGGGGATACTATGCCCATTTGAAAGATGTTTCACAGCTGCTTTTTTGTTTTGCTTAAAGCCAAAACTTTAAGCAGAGCATGTACCTTGACAACTGAATCCTCAGATGCACGGCGGCCGGCCGGGGGAAGCATGGCGATGATATGAGCCTGCCAACGGAATAGCTTGTGTAGACTGTTGAAGATGAGTAACGAATGTGTATTTTGAAAAGGAGAAAAGGTATGACAAACTATAAGTTTAATAAGGTTGCAACTAATGTTGTTTGTTTAACTGCAAATGGTAACGATTCCGTGTACGGTGTGTTTAGACGTGTTTGTGCTTCCTGCAAGAGGTTTTTCACTGCAAGTGAATTGCTTGGTGAGAATGAATTCATCGGCTGGCAGATGGAAACTGGTTCTGACGAGAAGACTAAGGAGTTTGTATTCTTCGGTGCAGATACCAAGGTGGATGAAAGGGATATAGAATGGATTTTCAGCGGTACTGCAGCTGCTTCGGAAGTTGATACAGAGGAGTTATCAGATATATTTGCTGAAGACAGAAAGGTATACGCGGTCAGGACATTTGATAAGGGGATTGAGCCGACTGAAAAGGCTGATAATCTAGAGAACTATTCGGACCTGATGGGCCAGATAAGAAGCTCTGAAGGGATAATCAGAATTGTAATGGAAGGAAAGGGTTCAGAGGATAAGAGCTCCGGAAGGATGTTGATAAGTCTTAAGGAAGATATGACTCTCAAGATGAAGACTTTGGTATCAATGATTTTTCCGGGAACGGTTGTTACCGAATTGGAGGAGACTTTTGTTGATGGTGAAAATGTGCTTCCGACGGCCCTGATAAAGGACTGCATGGAAAATCTGATGTCTCTTGATGTGTACGGAGATGACGAGACTGAGGATAATGATTTGGAGTTTGACGATGGTGGATTCGCTGAAGAAATGGATTATTCGTATACGGATATAGATGAGCTGCTCCTTAGTGTGAGGTCGTATAACTGTCTGAAGAGAGCAGGGGTTGAATCTGTTGAGGAACTAAGAGATATGTCCGACAAGGAGCTGCTGGGTATCAGGAATCTGAGTCGAAAGTGTTTTGAGGAAATAAAGCAGGCTCTGGCTGAGTTTGATAGGAAGCCAAGGATTAAAGAGGAACAGAAGAATTATTCAGAAATGCTGGATGAGCTGATTGGTCTGGAAGCTGTGAAAACGCAGGTGGAGAAGATAAAGGCTCTGGCGAAGCTGAAGAAGAGTATGCCGGAGGGACAGGAAATTCCAATCGCACTTAATATGGAGTTTGTGGGAAATCCGGGAACGGCAAAAACTACTGTGGCAAGGATCCTTGCGGGAATACTGAAGGATGAAAATGTACTTCCGAAGGGCGACCTTATAGAGGTTGGTGAGGCTGACCTTGTTGGGAAGTATGTGGGACACACAGCCGATATGGTGAAGCGGGTGTTTGAGAAGGCTAAAGGGAGTCTGCTTTTCGTTGATGAAGCTTATTCGCTTTCGGATTGCAGAGGAGGTTATGGTGAAGAGGCAATAAATACCATAGTTCAGGAAATGGAGAATAACCGAAATGATACAGTGGTGATATTTGCTGGTTATCCGGACAAGATGGAAGAGTTTTTCTCCAAGAATCCTGGGCTTAGGTCGAGAGTGCCGTTCAGCATTACATTTGACGATTACTCTGCTGGTGAGCTGGTGCAGATCACAGAGCTAGAGGCAACGAAGAGAGGATTCTCTATATCGGATGAGGCAAAGGAAAAGCTTGGTGGAATCTTCGACCAGGTGCTGGACAATCCTAATATGGGTAACGGACGGTTCTGCAGAAACCTGGTGGAGAATGCGGTTCTGTCATATGCGCTCAGGGCGTTTGGTGATGGCGGTGAGCAGGTTGGAAATGACGAAGAGCAGGCTATGGATGACTTTGTCTTAGAGCCGGAGGATTTCTGTTTGCCGGACAATATGAAGCCGGAGGAAACTGGTGTGACTATGGGGTTCGTAATGAACCCCTGAGATAGTTTAATTAATTGAGATTTTCATGGTTGACAACAGAAATTTTAAAGCGTATTATAATTATAGTGACCATGTGGTCACTATAATTTAACTTTGATAATGACCGACTGGTCACTGAATTAAAAGGAGTTTATAAAATGCCGAAGAAAGTTTTCGTTGAACTTGATAAGGATAAGCAGGACAGGATCGTTGAGGCGGCTTTGAAGGAGTTCGCAGAATATGGCTATGAGAATGGATCAACCAATAGAATAGTGAAGGATTGTGGCATCAGCAAGGGTAGTCTCTTTAAGTATTTTGATAATAAAGAGGAATTGTATTTCTATCTTATTGATACTGTCTATATTCAGATGGCTGCAGAGACCAGTGTGGACATTAGTAAGATGTCGAAGGATTTATTCGAGAGGGTTATTGAGTATTCGGCAGCTGAAATCTCGTGGTATATATCGCATCCAATTGAAGGGAAGTTCCTGATAGGTGTTGCGGCTGAAACTAGTTCCGAGATTGGAAAGAAGATAATCGAAAGATATGGAGAGAAAAGCTCTGATATATATGAGGAGTTACTCAAAGGTGTAGATATGTCAGGGTTTAGCAATAGCAGAAGGGAAGTTACTGATATCCTGAGATGGGTTCTTACGGGATTTAATAACAGCTTCCTGCAAAGTGCCTCTCCAAACGATGATGTTGAAAAGCTGAAGAAGGAGTATATCAGACAGTTACGGAAGCATCTTAAGGTGCTGAAGAACGGACTTTAATTAGTGTTAGTTAGAATGATTTGGATGTTATAAATGTATGAAGATTAGAAAGGCCTTGTGATATGGGAAAGAATATAGTTAATGGCTGCGTTGAAATAGGTGATACTGAAATGTATTATGTGTTCTTTGGCAAAGGAAGCAGGAAGATGGTCATGCTTCCGGGGCTCAGTGACGGGCTTACAACAGTAAAGGGTAAAGCTCGCCTGCTGGTGGGCCCTTATAAAAAATATCTAAAGGATTATACAATCTATATGTTCAGCCGTAAGAATAAAATGCCTGAAGATTACAGCATACAGGATATGGCAGATGATCAGGTTACTGCTATGAAGAAGCTGGGAATAGATAAGGCCTATGTGTGCGGAGTTTCACAGGGCGGAATGATAGCCCAGTGCATCGCCTTAAATCATCCGGAGGTTGTAGAGAAGTTAGTGCTTGCTGTTACGGCACCAAGCGTAAATAATGTTTCTTATGATGCGGTTTCAGGCTGGATCAAGATGGCGGATAGTGGCAACCATACCGAACTTATGATTGATACTGCTGATAAAATGTACTCAGATAGATATCTGGCTAAAAACAGAAAGTTCTTTCCGATAATGGCGAAGTTTACGAAACCCTCCAGCTATGAGAGGTTTTACAGAAATGCCAATGCAATACTAAAGTTCGATGTCCGTGACAGATTATCAGAGATTACTGCAAACACATATATAATAGCAGGAGAAGATGATAAGACGGTTGGAAATGATGCGGCCGGCGAGCTGAAGGACGGAATACCAAATAGCGAACTTTACGTCTATGAAGGACTTGGACATGGTGCCTTTGAGGAGGCCAAGGACTTCTATGACCGCATATTCACTTTTTGTGGTAGATGATCGTTAAATTTGTGAAATGACATATAATGAACATAGGAACATTTTTGCATTATCTTGTAGAACAAAGGAGACGCAATGATATACGAATTATCAGATACATCATTAGTAGAAGGATTATTTGCAGGCTGGGAGGAGACTCTGATCTATTCATGTCTGCAGAAGGTCATGGGTAAGATCTATGTGACTGACAGGACAACACCGAAGTCAGCCATGGCTTATGTGGGATGCTTTGCCTTCCTGGCTGGCGCGCCTGACAAGGAACTGGTTGAAGGAAAACCAAATGGCTTTGCAATCGTGGTTCCTCAGAATGAGGAATGGGAAAAGCTGATTGAGGAGTGTTTTCCAAAAGCAAAAAAGATTACGCGATATGCCATTAAAAAAGATACAAAGTTTGACGTTGAAAAGCTTAAGGCTGACGTTGCAAAGCTTCCAGAGGGTTATGAAATAAGCCCGATCAATTCTGAGGTTTATGATCTGTGCCTTCAGGATGCTCAGACTCAGGACTTCGTTTCCTCATTTGACAGCAAGGAAGCTTACCTGGAACTGGGGCGCGGTATGGCCATCATAAAGGATGGAAGAGTTGTATCCGGAGCATCTTCCTACACCAGATATAAGGAAGGTATAGAGATTGAAGTCGACACAGTGATGGAAGAGAGACGTAAGGGACTTGCCAGCATTGCCTGTGCAGCGCTGATCCTTGTCTGCCTTGAAGAGGGGCTTTATCCGAGCTGGGATGCAATGACTATGAATTCAGTACATTTATCAGAAAAACTGGGTTATGAATTTGACCATGAATACACAGCATATGAAGTTCTATAAAATGTTCGAAAACTCGTCTGATCAACAAGGAGCCTGCGGGCTCCTTTTATATTTCACGATATGTCTTCTGATTGTACTTCTGTATATTCAAACTATCAGATTTATGTTATATTTAATTAGTGTTTTGCAGATGCAAAAAGGTGATTTTACATCTGTATTATCAAAAAATAAACAGTAAATAACTAGAGGTATGAAATGAACGAAAAGGGTTTAACAACAGCGGAAGCTCTGGAGAGAGCGAAGAATGGTAAAAATGTACTGACGCAGGGCAAGAAGAAGAGTATCTTCTCCATAATCCTGGGACAGTTTGCATCACCACTTCTGATACTGCTCATCGTAGCAGCAGTAATCTCTATTGCCACAGGAGAATTGATCGACGGAATAATCATCATAGTTGTTGTTCTTGCAAATGTTATCATTGGAACAGTGCAGGAAGTATCAGCTGAAAAATCCGTTGAAGCACTTAAACAGATAAATGCATCTACAGCAGTAGTTGTAAGAGATGGGGAACAGAAGGAAATACCTGCTGCAGACCTTGTTGTAGGTGATTACGTAATTTTGGAAGCAGGTCGTATAATACCTGCAGACCTGGCTCTTGAGCAGACCAGTTCTCTTAAGATAAATGAATCTGCTCTTACAGGTGAAAGTGTTGCGGTTGAGAAGGATTGCAATGAAAAGAGTGATGAGAAGACACCTCTCGGAGACCGTAAGGACAAGGCTTTCATGTCCACCCTTGTTGAATATGGCCGTGGTGAAGGTACTGTAGAGAAGATCGGTGATGATACTGAGATTGGTAAGATCTCAAGCATGCTTCATAAGATCACTAAGCAGGAGACACCGCTTCAGAAGAACCTCAACAGCATTTCCATGGTACTTGGAATTGCAGGCGTTGTTCTCTGTATCCTTATGTTCGTATGCCAGATATTCATATATAAAACTGAGGTCATCGAAACTCTGATGATATCCATCGCATTTGCAGTTGCTGTAATCCCTGAGGGACTTGCTACAGTAGTTACACTTGTTCTCTCTTCCGGTATCCAGAAGATGAGTAAGAGAAATGCGATCGTTAAGCAGATACATGCAGTAGAGACTCTGGGTGCGGTAAATGTAATCTGTTCCGATAAGACTGGTACCCTGACACAGAACAGAATGACTGTAGTCAGATGGTTCTTCCTGGGAGAAGAGATAGAACCTGAGAAAACATCTGTAAATGATCCTGTATTTAAGCAGCTGCTCACAGGCTTCCTGGCATGTAATGATGCTAAGTATTCAGAGGAAACCGGCGAGGAAATCGGTGACCCTACAGAGACTGCATTTATTAAGTATGCTAAGGACAATAAACTGGAATACGACCAGATCATGTCCCACATAGATCGTTTCGATGAGATTCCTTTCGACTCTGACAGAAAGATGATGACCACACTGGGTCATATAGAAGAAAATGGAGTTACAAAGGATGTATCCTTTACAAAGGGCGCTATTGATTCTGTAATCGTAAGATGCGATAGAATTCTCGACGAGAACGGCGTAAGAGAGATAACAAATGAAGATATACTTCTTGCTACGCAGTCTGCTGACCACATGAGTTCAGATGCTCTCCGTGTGCTGGCTCTGGCCTATAGAGAAGGTGACAGCACTCCTCAGGAGAAGGATATGATATTCGTAGGTTTGTCAGCTATGATCGACCCACCGAAGGAAGGCGTTAGAGAAACAGTTGATGAATGTCATCACGCAGGAATTGATGTAGCAATGATCACTGGTGACCATAAGATCACTGCATTTGCCATCGCTAAAGAACTTGATATAGCTACCGATATTGAACAATGTATCTCAGGTGCTGAGATTGATGAAATGGATCCTGAAGAGTTCAAGAATAATGTACTGAACTATCGCGTATTTGCACGTGTATCACCTGAGAATAAGGTTCAGATCGTTCAGGCGTTCCAGTCTCATGGTAAGATATGCTCCATGACAGGTGACGGTGTAAATGATGCTCCATCACTTAAGGCTGCAGACATCGGTGTTGCTATGGGTATCGGTGGAACAGAGGTTGCAAAGGATGCAGCTGAAATGATCCTTGTAGATGATAATTTCATTACCATCAAGAATGCGGTAATGGAAGGAAGAAACCTTTTCAACAATATCAAGAAGTCAGTAGTATACCTGCTCAGATCAAACTTCGGTGAAGTTGTGCTGATGGCATCCGCTATATTTGCCGGATTCTCTTCACCACTTTCCACAATTCAGATACTGTGGGTTAATCTGCTTACAGATACTGCACCATCCCTTGCACTTGGTATGGATGTGGGTTCTGATACAGTAATGAATGAAAAACCTAGAGACGTAAAAGCGGGAATCCTCAACAAGAGCGATTACCTCAACATAGTAATCCAGGGCGTTATCAGCGGATTCGTTGCACTGCTTGCGTTCCTTCTTCCTGTTATCGCAAAGTATGGAACAGGAGATATACTTGGTAACTTAAATGGTGATCCTGCACTTCTTGCTATGTGTAGAACTTACTGCTTCAGCACTCTTGCTATTAATGAGATGCTCATGGCTTATGTCTGCAAGACCAAGGGAAGTCTGGCATTCTTCACTAAGGAATCATGGAACAACAAGGCACTGAATTATATAACATTAGCTGGTATAGCAGCACAGATACTTATTCTCATCATTCCTCCGATCCGCAAACTCCTTAAGCTTGCAGTTGTAGGCGTGGGTGACATCCTGGTTATTCTTGTTATAGCAGTAATCGGAGTAATGATAAATGCTGCAATTACACTTGCGAAAGAAAGACTTGATATAAAAAAGGAAAGAAATCTTTAGTAAGGTGAATAATATGATGATCACAAAAATTGAAACAGAAAGAGCTGATCTCTTCGATGTCAGCATTCTTATATCCATGCGTGTTCATATAAGTGGAAATGTATCGGAGGATGCTATAAAAGACGCATTCCAAAAAGCTGTCGCTGCCCACAAGATCCTTGCAACAAGGGTATGCATACAGGATGATGGAACAGCATTTTATGAAAGCGTTGGAGACGATGCATCCGAGATAAAAGCTGATAATAATAAGATATTCTTCGAAGCTTCGCCATGGATGGATATATTAAAACGTGAAGAGAAGGTCAGGTTTAAAATAGAAGAAGGCGAATACTTAAAAGCTTTTTGCTACGAACTAAGTGACGAAGGCTGCAAGATACTCTTCCTGATGCATCATCTGGGAGGAGATGGCAAGTCCTTTGTATACTTCATTGAGTCCTTTATGAAGGCGCTGTCCGGAGAAACCTTAGAACAGGATGAGATCCGTACTATCCCGGCAGGGGATATAAGTGATGAGGCATTAAAGGATAGGATCGGACCACTGGTACTGGTTCCTAAGATCTACAACATCAGATGGGATAAGGAAACTGAAGCCAGAACATTTAACTATGATGACATGGACGAGGCTTACCAGAACTATTGGGCTGACAGAGAGTCAGTGGTAAGTGAATACATAATTAAACCTGAAACGGTGAAGAAAATAATGAAGAGATGCAGGGAGTGGAACGTTGGATTCACTGCCTATGTCACAACAGCTTTCCTTCGCAGGCTGGGCAGAAAGCTGGATATCGGTTATGCGGTGGATGCCCGGGGAGATGGAAACCGCTGCATGGGCAATCAGGCCACTGGTATTTCCATCAAGTATGCTTACAATTATGATAAGTCATTTAAGTCAAATGTAATTAAGGTCCAGAAGCGTATGACGAAGAAACTGGAGGATGAAGAATCACGTATGTTCATTCTTCCTTTCATGGCTGCTTTCAGGCCATCTCTTGTGGACGCTATAAATCTGGAGCATGCCGGTACATTTCACAGCAGGACATCGGGAAGACTGGCAAGTATCCTGGGTTACGGAAAGAAGACCAAGGATCTGTCTATAACGAATCTTACGAAGCTGGATATAGCTGATACATATGGGGCTTATAAGATTGATTTCTTCTCGTTTATCCCGCCTGTGATATCTTATGGTAAGAATATAGTGGGAATATCAACGATTGGAAATAATACAGTTATGACGATCCACAGGATTAAGAAGAAACAGGATTAGTTCAGTGGTTAAATGTACTATATATGTTAGGAGATTAAAGTGGAACCGATTGGTGTTGTACTTAATAAATGTAAAGTAATATGTGAGAACTATGAGAAGCGTATTCCTGGAGCGTCAGGAAATGAGCTTTTCTATCAGTTCTGTGATGATACCATACGAATGGCCTTTATGATCGCGGTCAGCGATGGCTATGTGGATAGTAAGGAAATCGATGTGATCAGCAGGACATTTGGCGTGGATTTTGATTACAGCATTCTGTCTAAGAGCTATGGACTGGACTATCTGTCTGATGAAAGTTATATGAAGAAAATTCCGATTTCCATCAAGACAGTTGCGGAGCTGGAGAAGAGTGAAAATCCTTCCCCGAACTGTTTTCTTGAGAATACCCGTGTGCTTTATGGGGCTATGAAGGAATTTGGTAATATCATCCTGAACTGTACAGGTGCTACTCTTAAATTCTGCGTTATGATACAGAGCTATTTCATCAACAATATTCTGAATTTTATCTTCAGGATGGAAGAGCTGGATGGATTTTCGAGTTCCCAGCTGGATGAGGCAGTTAATTTCACTAAGAGCAGACTTGCCCAGAGAAAACCTCTTGAGGTGAAGTACGTAGATGCGCCGGAAGAAAAGAAGGCCATGAGTAATGGTGGCCTGAAAATGAAGGTTCAGCCAAGACAGGATGAAGGTATAGATGTTACCAAACATCCTCTTGAGGAGTTCAAGGAATCAGATAATAGTGCTAAGGAATTCAATGATAAGAATGTTGTAGAGACTCAGCTTGAGAGCTACAGAGGAGATCTTAAGCTTGCTTCCTTCAGTTCACCTCACAGGACAACTTCTACAGCTAAAGCTGAAGAAAGTAATCCTATAGATATGGATACCATTCATGAAATCCTTAATGACGTTGATGGCCTTGTGGGACTCGGAAATGTAAAGAAAGAGATCCACGACATGGTCAATATGATGCTAATAAATGAAATGCGTCGTAGGAAAGGGCTTAAGAGTCCGGTGGTTTCAAGACATCTGGTATTCACGGGGAATCCTGGTACAGGTAAGACAACTATAGCAAGAGCCATAGGTAAGATATATAAGACTTTGGGAATCCTTGAGAAGGGTCATATGATAGAGACAGACCGTACCGGAATGGTTGCAGGCTACATGGGCCAGACAGCAGAGAAGGTTTCAGAAGTTGTAAAGCAAGCGATGGGCGGAATCCTCTTTATAGATGAGGCATATTCCCTTGTGTCAGAAAATGAAGGCGATTTCGGTCAGGAAGCTATCAACACACTTCTTAAATTGATGGAGGATAACAGAGATAATCTCATAGTTATCGTTGCGGGTTATACAGAAGAGATGAAGGATTTCATCAATTCCAACCCTGGACTGCGTTCGCGTTTCAACAGATACATACAGTTCAACGACTATTCAGATGATGAGCTGCTTCAGATATTTAAGGAATACGTATCCGGCCAGGACTTCGTTCTTGAAGAAGGAACAGATGAAGTGATCCTCGATGCCATCCAGAAGATAAGAGCCGAAGAAGAAGAGAACTTCGGTAACGCACGTTCCGTACGTAACTACTTCGAGAAAGTTATCTCCAACCAGGCAAACCGCCTTATGGAACTCGGAACTGCAGGCCTCGATAATACGGATGATCTGATGACGATCACGAAAGCAGACCTGATAAAATAAATAGATGTAAAAACGGCACTCGGTGCCGTTTTTTATTTCGTTGAATTTAAATTCAATTTTCTGTTGACAAACCACTTTTGATGCTGTATATTGAATATACATTCAATGAATACACATTCAACAAAACATAAATTTCAAAAGTGGAGGAAATAAAAATGAATTCAGCAAAGAAAGAGAAGATCGTTGTAATTGGTGGAGGTATCGCAGGTTTAACAGCAGGAATATATGGACTGCTTTCAGGCTTTGAGGTTGAGATATATGAGAAGAACGCTATTCCAGGTGGCGAGTGCATCGGATGGAATAGAAAGGGTTACCACATTGATAACTGCATTCACTGGCTCACAGGTACAAGAAAAGACACAGAGATGTATGATGTATGGAAGAAGGTTGGGGCTTTATCAGATGACATGGAATATGCTAAAATAAATGCATTCTATACATGCATGTATGAAGGCAGAACAGCAACACTTTGGAATGATCTGGAGAGAACAGAGCGCGAGCTCATCGAGCTCTCTCCTGAAGATGAAGTTGAGATAAAGAAATTCATCCAGTATGTAGAATATTCAAAGCAGTGCCTGTTCCCAGCTAAGAAACCAATGGAAATGTGGAGCGTAAAGGATTACATCGAAATGGGCAAGGATATGGCTGACTTCCCTAAGGTTATGAAGGAGTTCGGCAAGATATCTCTTGGAGAGTATAGCAAGAGATTTAAGTCCCCATTACTTCAGAGACTGATGTGCGATTATCTTCCAAAGGAATACTGTGCATATGCATTCCTAGTATCGTACGCAACAATGGCTGATGGAAACGGCAAGATCCCTATGGGAGCATCTCTTCAGATGTCACTCAGAATGGAGAACAGATTCAAGGAACTGGGCGGCAAGATATTCTACAATGCAAGTACTGAGAAGATAGTTATTGAGAAGAAGATTGCTACAGGAATCAAGCTCGAAGATGGAGCATTTGTGGGAGCTGACTATATAATCCCAACAGTTGATACACATGTTCTCTTCAACAAGTTCCTTCCAGAAGGCTACATGCCAAAGGAATTCAAGGCTGCATATGAATCACCTAAGAAGTATCCTGCAACCAGCGGTTTCCAGATCGCATTTGCAGTGAGCGAGGAATATAATAGAGGCGAGACTATATTTATCGACGTTGATCCTATAAAGGTGGGCAACAGAACATTTGACAGAATGTATGTGAAGGCTTATGGCTATGATCCAATCTTCGTAAAGGATGGCAGACAGGTTATCCAGACCTGCATCACTCAGGTTGATGAGGATTTTGAATACTGGAAGAGCCTTTCTGAAGAAGAGTATCGTCAGGTGAAGGAAGAGCTTACAGCAGAGGTTCAGAAGCGTATAGAGGACACCTTCCCAGAACTTAAGGGCGACATGGAATTCCTGGACTGCTGGACACCACTTACTTATGAGAGATATTGCAACGCATATCATGGAAGCTACATGAGCTTCACAACAACACCTGAAGCAAAGCAGCTGAAGATGAAGGGCAGACTTAAGGGAATCAAGAACATGTATGTAGCAGGTCAGTGGACAAGCTCTCCGGGTGGACTTCCGGTTGCTGCAGCAAGTGGAAAATTCGCCATCCAGAGAATTCTTAAGAGCGAGAAGAAGAGCATAGATATTTAAGTAAAATGTGCCGGATGGTGGCACGGATAGATAGGTAACATGCGACGAAAATTGGCGTGAAAAATGGAGAAAAGGATATGACGAGAGCAGAACAGAAAGAGGAAAGAAGAAAAGCAATCCTGATGACGGCGCTGACACTTTTTGTGGAACGTGGTTATTATGATACGAAGATTGCAGATATAGCTGCAGCGGTTCCCATGAGCACCGGGCTTATGTTCCATTATTTTGAATCCAAGGAAGAACTGCTCCTGGAACTGGTTAAGATGGGAGTGGAAGGAACCAAGGTGGCTGATCAGGTTCCTGATCTTCCACCGGATGTATTTCTTACAGGATTTCTGACCCAGTTGTTTGCGTATGCCAAGCAGCAGCCTTGGGTATTCAATATGTTTGTTCTCATGGGACAGGTAAGAAGACCAGGAATGCCGGAGGAGGCCAGAAAACTGGCACTCTCAGTTAAGACTGTTGAGGGAACGGCAGAGCTTATAAAAGCCGGACAGAAGGCCGGTACATTTCACAAGGGGGGCGCGTTGCTCATGTCCAGATGCTTCTGGTCATCGGTTCAGGGAATAATGGAAGAAATGGCTATGGATAAGGAAATGAAGGCTCCGGATCCGGAGTGGATAGTTGCAATCCTCCGGTAGAACCGCATAATTTTTGTATTTATACCATTATTGTGATATAATGACTGCGGTGTTTATATGAAAAATGAAAGGGAGGAACAACTATGAAAAAGAAATTTCTAGCTGCGTCCGTAGCAATGGCTCTTGTATTTTCACTTTGTGCATGTGGAGCTAAGGCTGAAGACACTGAGGCAGAAACTCCAACAACTGAAGCTGCAACAGAAGCTTCAAGTGGAGACTCCGCAACCGCAGGTGATGGCCTTAAAACTAGTCTGTTCACCGTAACTTATGATGACAGTGTTTGGTCATATGAAGAGGATGATCTCTATGACGAAGATGAACAGTCAAGCGTTACTCTTAAGATAAGCGATGGCGAGGAAGACAAGGTAAATGTCTACATCAGTGCCAGAATTGGTGATCCTTATGGATTCAGAGACAGTCTTTACAGCGATGGATTCGATGAAAAGGAATATGATGAAGGCGGATATGACAGAATCAATATCGGCGGTGCCGAATTCCTGAAGTATGAGAAGTCAGAGTCTTCAGTAGAGTATATCGCTCGTAATGAGGGCGCTAATGAGTCATTTGAAATTGAAGTTAATGGTGAGGTAAGTAATCCTGCAGTTCAGACGCTTCTGGATGGTATCACATACAACATCAATGATATTGGAAATGAAGATGGTCCTTGGTATTGGGAAGGAACACCATTTACTGCAACAGCTTCTGATGCAACAGTTGGCAGTGTAACTGTTACAGCTTCTCCACTTCTTATGGATGAGCCACTTATTACACACGATACATTTGAACATCAGATCGGAGTTGTAGGTGATAAGGTTTATCTCCTTAACAAGACAACATTAAGAGAGTATTCAATCAGTGGTGATACACTTAAGTTCAGCAATGAATATGATCTGGGCGCTGAGTACTCAAATATGGACGTGTCAGATAATGGTAGTCTCTACCTGTCATCCTTCAGTGCACCATTTATTGAGTGGAAGGATGGAGCAGTAGCTAATACATTTGATAATCAGGATATTGATTATGTAGCTATGAACCCAGCAGGTACTATGGGTATCTCTTACTTCACATCTGGTGAGGAGTGCTTCAAGGTTGAAATCGCAGATGGAACAGCTACAACTACAGCTATTTCATTCCCAGAGGTTGATATCATTTCAAACATCACCGTATCTAACGATCACATCTTCGTATGTGGTTCACCTAAGGATAGCGATGATGGACATACAGTATTCGTATATGACACAGCAGGTACATTCCAGCAGGCACTTCATGCTGACGGCGAGAATGTAGGGCTTGGAAGCGTTACATATATGACAGAGTCTGACAGCACATTCATGGCTATGGATGGTAACATGCGTACAGTAACATTCTGGAACAAGGATGGTTCTTACATCGGACGTATCGAGGACAGCGAGCTCTTCAGTACAAATTATCCATGGTTCGCAGACAGCTGTGTAACATCTGATGGAACAGTTTATACTGTAATGACAGAAGAGCGTGAAGACAAGTCAGCTGACGAGGCTATTGTATTTACGATCAAGGGTTACTAAGATCAACTTAATAAAATGATTCGAAAAGGCCGATAATGCTTTATTTATCGGCCTTTTTTTATTGCTTAAAGGTTAAAGGTTATATTATAATTAAAATGTAGCACGAAAGCTTGTTTTTTAAGTGATGGGGAGGTGCTTGGATTGGTTGCAAATAGTCGTATGAATGAGCAGGAGCTGCTTGCTGCTTTTGATGAAGCGATAGAGAATGATCATATATTTGCATATTTTCAGCCTCAGGTAAATCATTCAACCGGACGTATGGTTGGAGCGGAGGCTCTTATGAGATGGAAGGATCCGGAATGCGGAATGCAGTACCCTTCCGATTTTATTCCTGTACTGGAGAGTAATGGCCTTATATATAAGGCTGATCTGCATCTGTTTGATATGGTTTGCAGATTTATTAATAAATGTATCGATGAAGGGTTAACTGTTGTTCCGATTTCTGTTAATCTGTCCCGCTATGATATCTATGACAGAGATTATGTTGAAGAGATAGAGAAGATAAGGCAGAAGTACGATGTTCCAGTTAAATATCTTCGTATAGAGATTACAGAATCCTCAGCTATAGGTGGTATAAAGCTGGTTAAAAATGCACTGGACAGGCTCCATGGTTATGGCTATCTGGTTGAAATGGATGACTTCGGAAGCGGATATTCATCACTGAACATCCTGAAGGATCTGGATATAGATATAATCAAGCTGGACATGATCTTCATGAGTGGAAAGCTTGGAGGCCGTGGTGGTACGATCCTTAATTCCATCATTCAGATGGCAAAATGGCTACAGACACCTGTTATTGCAGAGGGCGTTGAGACCATGGAAATGGCTAACTTCCTTAAGAGCATGGGCTGTAATTATATCCAGGGTTATCTGTATTCAAAACCTCTTGAAGAGGCTGGCTTCCTTCAGAAAATCAAGGATATGGATTATGAGCCGGTGCAGTCTGCGATGCAGCTGATCACTGATATGGATAATGGCAAATTCTGGGATCCGGATTCTATGGAAGCAATCATTTTCAGTAACTTTGTAGGGCCGGCAGTTGTAATGACATACGATATATATGATCATTCAGCTGAAATTCACAGAGTTAATGAGCAGTACGTCAGAGAGATTGGCAGAGGTCAGGATGAATATGACATTCTGAATAGCGATCCATGGGAATGCTTTGATGAAGAAAATCTCAAAATATATGAAGAAACTATCAAGAAAGCCATTGCCTCTGATGATGAAGAAATGTGTGACACCTGGCGTAGTTACTGTACAAAATTGTGTGGAGAAGAAAAGATATGTATCAGAAGCCACATGAGAGTGGTAGGTAAGGGTGGAGATAAGTACCTTATATATTCGAGAGTAAGGAATGTAACTACAGAGAAGAAGGCTTTGATGGAGTTAAATAACAGTGAGCATCTTCTTAAATATGGATTTGAGCATGCAAATGTATATGCATGGGAAGTAAATCTCTCAACCTTTGAGATGCATCCATGCTTCAGATGTATGAGAGACCTGGGGCTTCCGCCAGTTGTAAAGAACTATCCGGAACCTGTTATAGAATCCGGTCTGTTCCCTGCAGACTATGCAGACATGTACAGAGACTGGATGAAACAGATGAGAGATGGTGTTGACAATCTGGAAGCAGTCATACCGCTTACGGCAGGCCGTATACCATTCATTGTCCGCTACACCCTTGAGTACGACGAGAACGGTAAACCACTTAAGGCCTTCGGCTCCGCCACCCTAGTGGTAGATAACGAAGAGAAGAGTGAATGAAAATAGTGGCAAATATCCACGAAGAACCATGTAGTGACGTCAGTTCTTTGGATGCGTATTTTGCATCCTTAGAACTGTTACGTGATAGTGCTCGGCCTTTAGGGCGAGCATCCTGTGCGAAGCAAAGGATACCTGTGCGAAGCACAGACATACGCGAAGCGTATGCAGAATTGCTTTAGCAATTCTGGTACATGCGATTTGAGGCGCAAGCCGCGTGATGAGTGAATATTTGCCACTATTTTTTGGCAAATATGTATATTGTTTAATAATGAATAAAATGATATATTACCACACAGGGGGAAAATTTTATAAAGAGACGAAAAACAGATGAAGGTTAAAGTTTTACGTGATTTAAAGAAGAAACTATGCATCATAGAAGCGTTTCTGCTTCTTCTTTTTGTGCTTGCCGGATGTCAGAAGAAAGCAACAGATTCTCTGGTTCCAGCAGGTGACGTCGTATATGATGGACCAGCAGAGAGTGTGACAGAAGTTAAGAGAGGTGATCTGAAGCCTGTCTTTGAGAAAACTCTATCCCTGGTCAATTCCGATGAAGATACCTATAGATATAGTCAGAACGAAGCTACACGACTTATAGATAATTATGATGTCGAAGTAGATGAGGTTAAGGTGAATGTTGGCGATCGTGTTAACGTCGGTGATGTTCTTGTGACCTTAAAGTCGAAGATTCTTGATGACAAGCTGAAGGAGTATCAGAAGCAAAGAGCAGAGGATATTCTTAAATTAGAGCATTACAGGAATATGGTGGCTATAGATCCGAACCTTGATATGACATATGAGATTGAAAGTGTTAAGGCTGATATAGCGATAGCTAATATCAGTATTGAAGATATCAACAAGACCTATAGTGAATTGAATATTATTTCTGAATCAAGCGGCATGGTGAGCTATGTAGATGCATCTCTTCAGGATGGATATATTGCAATTGGTTCGCCGCTTATAAAGGTATTTAAAGGGGCTGGAATATATGTATTTAAGCCTGATGTTGTAGAAATTGATGAGAGCGCTGCAGAGGGTGGTCTGCAGTTCAAACCTGGAGACGTATATACAGGTGTTACTTTCCTGGAAAAGTATGACTTAGAGGTTATGGATCCGGCTGAGGGTAAGGCTTATGCAAATGGTGCATCTCCAACAGATGCCAGCTTCGCCAGCGCATCTCCAACAGATGCAGATAACGCATCTCCGACAGATGCTGCATATAAGCCGGGAGATGATGTTTACTTCAAGCTTCTTGGAAATGATAATGTGGTACCGAGCCTGTCTCTTATCCTGACATATGAACAGCCTGAAATTAAGGATGCGGTGTATGTTGAGAAGGGGGCAGTGATTGAAGCGGAAGATGGAAATTATGTATTTGTAAAAACAGAGAATGAAGACTTTAAAGCTGTACGTGTCACAGTTGGTGGACGTGTAGATGATTATATAGTAATAAGAGAAGGTCTTGAAGGCGGAGAGATAGTTGCGGTTAAGTGATATGAAAATAAAGAGAAATATAAAAAACTTCATAGTATGCACACTTATCTTTGCACAGCTTCTGGGAACTGTTTCTCTTGCCACGGCATGCGGTCAGAAGAGAGAAGTTCCTGAACTGCTTGAATCCACCGGAACTCAGGCATTCTTCAGACCTGTAGAAAAGAGGATTGTGGGAAGAAGCAACATGTTCTATGGAATAGTTGTTCCTATGGACTATCCATGCTTCTCGAAGGAGATGGTAAGCGTAAGCAGCATCGAGGTCGAGATAGGTGATTACATAGAAGAAGGACAGATAGTAGCCTATGGTGATGTAACAGATCTGAATGAACAGATAAATGAACTGTCGAACCAGAAGACTAAACTACAGAAGAGTAAGATCAGGGCTCAGAAGACTCATGATGCCAGGATTGAAGAACTGGGATATGAGAGAATGACAGAGGACTTCGTAGGAAATCCGGAAGGAGCTGAAGCCAAGGTAGTACAGACTGCAGAAGAACAGGAAGAACTTTCATATGATCTGGCACTTCTGGATCAGCAGATAGCCAGTCTGGATAAAGACATTGCAAAGCTGGTTGAGGAGAGGGACAAGCAGACATTTTTAGCTCCGCATTCAGGATATGTTACATTTGTTGCTGATCTCAGTAAGGGAAATGTACTAGAGGGCAATACCAATATAGTTGTGATCTCAGATTATGACGACCTGTATATAGAAATGAAAGCCCAGGATCTCAAAGATTATCAATTTGAGAAGTTCCAAAGCAAGTGGACTGTTATAGGTGGTGAGCCAGTAGATATAGATGAACTGGATTATACTAACTCAGAAGTTTCTTATGCAACATCAAAGGGTAAATTCCCATATATGAGATTTGTTCCTATTGATGGAAGAAAACTTACGATGGGTGAAACTCTGCCGCTCTACTTCATGAACAGCAGCAGGGATTATGTTCTTACTGTTGGAAATGACTCTCTCTATTATGAGGAGGAAGGTACCTATCTATATGTGAAAACAGGAGAGGATGCCGTAATAGAGGGTGCTACTCCTGGCGATGTGACTGTTGATTATTCCAAGATGGAGAGACGAAAAGTTGAAGTAGGCGCTACGGATGGACTCTACACAGAGATCAAGAGTGGTGTTGAAGAAGGCGAAGAGATCTTCTATAAAACTCTTACGATGATCCCAAATGAATATAAAGAATATGAAGTGGTAACAGCTACCTTTGGAGATACATACGATACAAAATATTTTGATGCTACATATCCGGGAACAGATATTTACATTGCCAGATATTCGGGTACGATCACCAATCTGGCGGAGCCAGGGAATGTATCGGCGGGAGATCATCTCTTCGATATAAAGCTTAGTTCGGGTGTATCTGAGAAGGAAAAACTCCGCTTGGAGATAAGTAAGCTGGATAGCGATCATCAAAAGACACTCAAAGATTACAATGCCCAGAAGGAAGAACTGGAGGGCGTTATAAATGATGCGAATAACATGGATCCATCTATGATGGCGACAGATACGGATGCCATAAGAGAAACCAGATATCTGGCAGAGAGAACTCAGTGTCAGCTGGATGCGCTTAATGCAATCCATGAATTTGATGAGGCTATTTATAATTCTGACAGATCAGCACTTTCTAAAAAATATAATCAGATCTGTGGGGATGTAGATGGGGATGGAATACAACATCTATATGCCAGTTCCGATGGAGTTCTGGATTATGAGGTGTCTCTGGATAATGCCATATTAAAGTCTGGCGAATACATTATGACTGTAACCAAAAGAAAATCATCAGAAGGCAAACTGATCCTCTACGTAGGTGTACCAAGTGGTTCTACAAAGGCAGTGGGAGGAATTCCGGTTGCTCCTGCTTTAGGACAGAAGGTCAGGTTCGAAAAGGATGGTAAGGAATATGAGGGCCATACTATAGGAAAGTGTGGACAGAAAACCAGATATATTCTATTCACCAGAAATAATGAACGCTTTGAGACTGTAGAACCTCAGGGAACCAGAACCGGAGAACAGTTTTATGTTGAAGTGGATAGTGATGTAACGATAGAGGAACTGACTGGCGCAACTCTTCTTTTTGATAACAACTATATGGAGAATTCGGTAGCTATTCCTAGAGGAGCTATTCATTTGGAAACTGATAAGCTCTCAGGAAATGAGAAATACTTCGTATGGAAAGTAAAGAATGGACAGATAGTAAAGGAATTTGTAGTACCTCTTGATTCGGATAATATTGGTAAAGAAGTGCTGGTACTTAACGGCATAAATGTGGGAGATGTAATACTTATATGATCAGGTACATTTTAGTCAAGATTAAAAATAAATATAAGCTCTACCTGTGTCTGATAGTAGGTATTGTCTCCATGATAACCATGTTCTCACTGGTTATGATGTTTAGGCGTGGTTCTCTGGATAAGTCTGTCATGAGTGGATTCTTGAGACAATATGAAAGCTCAGGAGCATTCCCTGCAGTACTTCAGAGAGAGGATGCCTTGCATTATGAAGATGTTAAGGAAAATATGGGGGACTCCAAACCTTCAGATTTCATGCATGATTATGTGGATGACATAGTAAATGACTGGGATAGGAAGCTTCAGATTCCTGTTGTTTCTGATCAGCGGACCATCTTCGTTAAAAATGTACAGGTTTTATATAGCTATGGTGACAGCGGACATGCTGATGTAGGGTATTATGACACGGATGAAGAACATTTTACTGTTATATCAGGCGTCGAAATGGGAGAGGATATATCCTCTTATAGTGATTCTGGAGTTGAGATTCCGGAAGGTGCTGTGCCTTGCTATGTCAGTGAAAGTATGGCCACTACTTATGGCGTGGTACCTGGTGAAGTCATTACTCTTTCGAAGGTCAGTGCAACTGAGGACGCAGTGGTCTATGTGTCGGGTATTGTAAGAGAAAATCGTGATGATTATTACTGGAATGAGGGATTACCTGAGAGGGCATTCCTTATAGTTGACAAGGATTTCTTTGATTATCTGGTACAGACCGGTGAGAAGAATGTGTATTACCGCGTCAATCATGCCGTTGATTACAGATATATTGATTCGACAAATGTAATGTATATTCAGGCTGCAATAAAGAGCATTCTGAAGAAGGATTTATATATTTCTGAAAGTATTACTCCTGTTGTGAAGAATTACAATAAGGAGAGTGTTTCGATTAAGCAGATGACTTATGTCATTACGCTTCCACTTATTATTCTTGTAATCGTTTTCATAGGAATGATATCCTTCAGGATCATTGATTCTGAAAACGGGGAACTTAGAAACCTGAGAGACAGAGGTTTAAGTAAGTCAAGGATTATAGGAATGTATCTTATACAGTCTGTAATCCTTTGTGCTGTTTCACTTGCTCCTGGTGTCCTGCTTGGATTCCTGCTCGGAAAGCTTGTAGCCGGAACAGATGATTTTATGAGCTTTACCTGGGGTGCTGACAGGATCAGTACCAAGGATTACATATTTACTCCGTCTATGATACTGGCGGGATTGGTTGCCTGCATAGTCGCGATAATCATTATGATTATACCTGTTCTGCTTTTCTTCAAGAAGAAGAAAGAGGGAAAGAAGAGAAGTGTGGTTCCGACATGGGAGCGATATTATCTGGATATAATCCTGATCGCAATCTCAATCTATCTTCTGGTGAACTACAACAAGCAGCTGGACAATCTTGCTCAGGATGTAATTAATGGAAAGGGAATCGATCCGGTCATCTTCATCAATTCCACTTTGTTCTTATTTGCGTGTGGAATGTTGATAATGAGACTTATATTCTATGTAGTAAAGTTTGTTACAAAGCTTGGCAGCAAGAAGTATAAGATCGCGACTTATGCAGGACTTCTGCAGATCCTCAGAACCAGAAAGAGTTCTGGTGTTATTTCCATCTTCCTGGTTATGACTGTGGCTATGAGCCTTTTTAATGCAAATATGGCTAGAACAATAAATGCCAATAAGCAGGCCAGAATTGAATATAATGTTGGTACTGAAATGAGGATCAAGGAGAAATGGAAGCTTAAGACAAGAGGTATTGATTTTAAGACCTGGGATTATAGAGAACCAGCATATCAGGCATATGAGCACCTGAATGATGACGGTACATTTGATGCAATTACCAAGGTTATGTATAGCGAAAAGGGTATTGCTGTTGCAAAGCAGAAAAATGTTCCGAATGTCACGATCATGGGAGTCAACACCAAGGAGTTTGGGGAGATAGCTCAGCTTGATCCAAACCTTAATGATAAACATTGGTATAATTATCTGAACACATTGGCAAAGAATAAAGAAGGTATCCTGATATCAAGGAATTTGGCCAATACATTTGAGATAAAGGAAGGAGATATGATCAGGGTATTCATTAAGTCTCCTATTCCTGAAATGTATGGAAGTGACGATGCAGGTGGTTCCGACCTTAAGGTTGTAGGAATTATCGACGCCTGGCCGGGATATGATAAGTATAAATATGCTTATTCTGATGAGACTGAGGAAGTAGTGGTTTCGGGAGAAAATCATCCTGGACTTGATAATATCCTCAGTGATCCTGTGGTTAAGACTGTGAAGAAATCCAGTACAAATAGAAGCCTTATAATTATGAATTATTCGAACTCTATGTCTGTATTTGGAACTATGCCTTATGAGGTATGGGTCAGGACAGATGCTTCCACAGATGAAGTAAGAGATAAGCTGAAGGTGGAGTTTGAGGGAACTGACAGATACCTGAATGATGTTGTATCAACTGATGAGGAAATCCTGGAGGAGAAGTCCACTGCTATTCTTCAGATCACAAATGGACTTTTTACGGCGGATTTCATTATTGCACTTATTCTGTGTATTATTGGCTACATGATCTACTGGCTCACATCCATAAGAGACAGAGAACTTCTGTTTGGTATATACCGTGCTATGGGTATCAGCCGGAAAGAGATCAATAGTATGATAATGATAGAGCAGGCGTTCCTGTCGCTGGTTGCGATAATGGCGGGAATCATTGCCGGTGTTTTGTCGTCGAAGCTTTTTGCAAAGCTTTTTGCAACATTCTATCTGCCACAGAAGCATAATATAGCACTTTTTGCCAGCTCGTCCCTTGGGGATATGCTGAAGCTGGGACTGATACTTCTGTTATTTATGGTGATATGTATCATCTGGAACAGAAGGATCATCAAGGATCTGAACATTACAGAGGCTCTGAAGCTGGGAGACGATTGATATGGCTGAAGACATGTACAATATGGAAGGGGCAGTCAGTAGAGATGATAACACCATCCTGCTGGTAGAGAACCTTGTAAAAGCATATAAGACGGGTGACGGTGGCCAGCAGGTAGTTCTGGATCATGTGAACTATAAGTTTGGCGCCGGTAACCTCATCATGATAATGGGTAGATCCGGATCCGGAAAGACTACTCTTCTTAACATGCTCAGCACCCTCGATACATTTGACGAAGGGGAGATATATCTTAAGGAGAACAGATATTCTCAGATGTCAGTTGAAGAGAAGGAGAAGCTGAGACGTTTCAGGATGGGCTTTGTATTCCAGTCGGTGGCGCTTATTCCTGTTATGACGGCTTATGAGAATATAGATTTCGGACTACGTACGGCTGAGTACAAGGGTGATAGAGATGAGAGGATAAAGGAAGTCCTGGAAAGTGTAGGGCTCAGCGACAGAGGAAAGCATTTTCCTGAGGAGCTGTCCGGTGGTGAGAGACAGAGAATAGCCATTGCCAGGGCCTATGCTCACAGACCTGAAATCCTTTTTGCTGATGAGCCAACAGGAGCTCTTGATACGGAATCGGGTATCAGGATCACAGAGCTCTTCAAGCACCTGGCTCATAGTGAGGGTATTACTATCATAATGAATACACATGATCTGAGGCTGGCTGAGCTGGCGGATGATGTAATTAAGTTGGGATAAAGAGATTCACTGGAAACCGACCAGATGAGGTAAAGAAATGGATCAATTCACAGAAGAAAATACAACTGAACATGTACCATATATCAGATGTGATAACCTGGTAAGGATATATAAGTCTGAAGAGATAGAAGTTATGGCGCTTCAGGGACTTGATCTGGAAGTTGAGAAGGGTGAGCTCATGGCGATAATCGGTAAGTCCGGAAGTGGTAAGTCAACACTTCTGGGGCTTCTTGGCGCCATGGACAGACCTAGTGTGGGCGGAGTTTATTACGATGGAGTCTGCCTGAATGACCTGTCGAATAAGCAATTGGCCAAGTTCAGAAATGACCATATAGGTTTCGTATGGCAGAAGAATTCTGACAACCTGCTTTTCTATCTTACAGTTGCTGAAAATATAGAGATGCCTCTGATGTTTACCAAAATGTCACGTAAGGAGAAGAGGGAGAGAGCACGCTATCTTCTGGATGCAGTAGGTCTCGCTGATAAGGAGAATTCCTTCCCGGCCATGTTGTCCGGTGGTGAGCAGCAGAGAGTTGCCATAGCTGTTGCGCTGGCTAATGAACCTGAGCTTCTTCTGATGGATGAGCCGACAGGTGCCGTGGACAGGAAGACATCCATAATGCTTCAGGATATGTTCAGGGATATCAATAGAAAACTTGGAATAACTATTATTATAGTTACTCATGATATAGGACTGGCTGACCGTGTGGACAGAGTTGTAATGATCTCTGACGGCAAGATCAGCAGCGAGAGAATTCTGAAGGAACAGTATGAGAAGGCGATTGAAGCTGGAGAAAACTTCGTTGATGGTGCTGCGTGGGGAAGCGGCGATGCAAATGGTGAACAGCTGGGATTCAATCCTAATGACAGCCACGAGGAATTCTCCATTCTTGATAAGGCCGGACGCGTAAAACTGTCTGATGAAATGCGTAAGGCGGCAGGAATTAATTCCAATCGTGTAAAGATAGATATTGAAGATGGCAAGATTGTAATAACAAGTGAGGATAAGTAATTTTTCTTTGTAGATATATGAGAAGTGTTGTATTATAAGTTTTGATGATATTTGGAACCGGCAGATCGAGGCATAGATAGGAGGAAATGGGGGAGCATGGAAGATAAGAAATATGCAGTACTGATCGATTCGGACAACATTTCATCCAAATACCTGTCAAATATACTGGATGAGATGACAAAATATGGAGTTGTAACTTATAAGAGAATCTATGGTGACTGGACCAGCACTCAGGCTAATAAATGGAAGAAGGAACTTATGGAGAATTCCATTACGCCTATACAGCAGTTCAGAAATACCGTTGGAAAGAATGCTACGGATTCAACGCTCATTATCGATGCGATGGATATATTATATGAGGATAAGGTGGATGGCTTCTGTATAGTATCCAGTGATGGAGACTTTACCAGACTTGCCAGCAGACTCAGAGAATCCGGAATGCATGTAATAGGAATGGGAGAGAATAAGACTCCTAGATCCTTCAGAGCAGCCTGTACCATCTTCACTGATCTGGAGCTCCTTATGGATCAGTCGGAGGATGAGACAACTTCAACAGGCAAGGGCGGATCTTCAGCTAAGAAGAAGTCCAAGGCTAAGAATGCACTGAGCCAGAAGGCTGTTGAAGATGCTATCATTGAGATCATTACAGAAAATGACAACAAGGGTCGTGAGACCGGACTTGGAGAGCTGGGAAGCAGACTTCAGAAGAGGTATTCCGACTTTGACGTACGTAATTATGGCTACAGTTCACTTTCAACATTTATAGTTGAGACTGCAGGCTTTGATGTAAAGAAGAAGGACGGAACTATGTTCGTGTCCATCCATACAGATAAGAATACCAAGAAGAAGGTTAAGGAATTCACACTTGATGTTGTTGCAGAGAGTGGAACCAAGGGTATTGAGCTGGGACTTCTGGGACAGAAGATACATACTCAGTTTCCTGACTTCAACGTCAAGGAATATGGATATTCAACTCTGTATAAATTCATCTGCGGTATCAAGGACCTGAAGGTGGAGAATGACAGTAGTAATCATATTAAGGTGTTTGTGAAGTAGTGTTGGAGGGTAAGAAATGGCGAAAACAGATTCATTAAGCGAAAAGCAATTGTTGGAAGAGATTCTTAAAACACAGAAGAGAACTCTTCTGGGAACCAGAATTGCTACTGCAGCGGTAGTAATAATGTGCGTTGCTGTATGTATATCCCTTGGAATTCTCGTTCCAAAGGTAACTAAAACTCTGGATGATGTAAATGCTGCGATTGAAAGAACTGAATCACTTGTTGAATCAGCAGAAAAGTCGCTGTCAGAAATTGATGGCATGATCACTAATGTAAATACTCTTGTGGTTGATAATACAGAATCCTTAGAGGAGGCTGTAAATAACCTCAACAGTATCAACTTTGATGAGTTGAACCAGGCTATCCAGGATCTGGGAGATGTGGTTGAACCACTTGCTAATTTCGTAAATAAGTTCAGATAAATTCCCGTGCTTCAGGCACGGGAGTTTTTTGTTATATATAAGTTGTACTAAATCCTACAATTATGGTATAATGGACACTGATTTGCTATGCAAAAATGGATATTTTGATAGAAATGCATGGCTAAGTTAGGTTATATGTATTTTATGGCGGGGAAATAGATATAGAATAGGAGATATAGAAATGTCTGAAGAAATGACATACGGCGGAGTTCCGGAGAAACCAGAAGCAGAAAACCTCAGAATTGATGAGGATGGAATTGTAGAATATGTGAATAAGGATATGCTCATAGGCGATATGATCGCATGGTATCCGGATACAGCACTTGTTCTCATGAAATGTGGTATGCACTGCATATCCTGTGGTGTTTCTCAGTTTGAGACTCTTGAACAGGCGTGTGCTGTTCATGGACTTGAGACAGATGATGTTGCCAAGGTTGTAAATGACTTCCTGACACAGACTCTGGGAATTCCTGGACAGAATAAGGATGAAGACAAGAAGGACGAGGCATAAACTGTCATAACATAAGATAACCTATGAAAGGACATATAGACTAATGTATAACAAGGTATCACCAAAGCTCAATTTCGTTGAGAACGAAAATGAAGTATTAAAGTTTTGGAATGAAAATGATGTATTTGAAAAGAGTATAGATGAGAAGAAGGATCTCCCAGTCTATACATTTTACGATGGCCCTCCAACAGCTAACGGAAAGCCTCATATCGGACACGTTCTTACACGTGTTATCAAGGATATGGTTCCACGTTATCAGACCATGAAGGGTCACAAGATAATCCGTAAGGCCGGCTGGGATACTCACGGACTTCCTGTAGAGCTGGAAGTTGAGAAGGAGATCGGTATCGACGGCAAGGAACAGATTGAAGAGTACGGTATTGAACCTTTTATTGGCAAATGTAAGGAATCCGTTTGGAAGTACAAGGGCATGTGGGAAGAATTCTCCGGCAAGGTTGGCTTCTGGGCTGATATGGATGATCCTTATGTTACATATCATAATGATTACATAGAGTCAGAGTGGTGGGCACTTAAGAAGATCTGGGACATGGGTCTTCTCTATAAGGGCTTCAAGGTAGTTCCATACTGCCCTCGTTGTGGTACTCCACTTTCATCTCATGAGGTTGCACAGGGATATAAGTCTGTTAAGGAGCGTTCAGCAGTAGTTCGTTTCAAGGCTAAGGTTGCTGAGGGCGAAGAACAGTACTATTTCCTGGCATGGACAACAACTCCATGGACACTTCCTTCAAATGTAGGACTTTGTGTAAATCCTGAAGAGAAGTACAGCAAGGTTAAGGCTTGCGATGGTTATACATACATAATGGCAGATGCACTCCTTGATACAGTTCTTGGACCTCTTGCAGAAGAGAAGGTAAAGAACGATGATGGAGAGATGGTACTTAAGTACAGCACAGATGCTACTGATGGAAAGGCATATGTAGTGCTTGAGTCTTATGTAGGTAAGGATCTGGAATACAGAGAATATGAGCCACTCTATGCTGCAGCTGGAGATGTAGCTGCTAAGCAGCATAAGAAGGGCCATTACATAGTAGCTGATGACTATGTAACTATGTCAGATGGTACTGGTATAGTTCATATAGCACCTGCTTTCGGTGAAGACGATGGACGCGTTGGTCGTAAATATGATCTTCCTTTTGTACAGTTCGTTGATGCTGAAGGTAACATGACTGAAGAAACACCATTCGCAGGACTTTTCGTAAAGGATGCTGATCCGAAGGTTCTTGTAGATCTTGATTCAAGAGAGCTTCTTTTCTCAGCACCTAAGTTCGAGCATGACTATCCATTCTGCTGGAGATGCGATACACCACTTATCTACTATGCTAGAGAGTCATGGTTCATCAAGATGACAGAAGTGAGCGACCGCATGGTTGCTAACAATAATACAGTTAACTGGATACCTGAGGGTATCGGCCAGGGACGTTTCGGTGAGTGGCTGAAGAACGTTCAGGACTGGGGTCTCAGCCGTGACAGATATTGGGGAACACCACTTAATGTATGGGAGTGCCCAGACTGCGGTAAGAGAGATGCCATCGGAAGCATAGCTGAACTCCGTGAGAGAGGTACGATGGAAGATGGAAGCCAGGTTCCTGAGGATATCGAGCTTCACAGACCATTTGTTGATGGAGTTGTTATTAAATGTCCTGATTGCGGCAAGCCAATGCACAGAGTTCCTGAAGTTATTGACTGCTGGTTCGACTCAGGTGCTATGCCATTTGCACAGTGGCATTATCCATTTGAGAACGAGGACATCTTCAAGGAGAACTTCCCTGCTGATTTCATTTCTGAAGCAGTAGACCAGACTCGTGGATGGTTCTATTCACTTATGGCTATATCAACACTTCTGTTTGATAAGGCTCCTTACAAAAATGTAATCGTTCTCGGTCACGTTCAGGATAAGGACGGTCAGAAGATGAGTAAGTCCAAGGGAAATGCGGTTGATCCGATGGAGGCTCTTGAGAAGTTTGGAGCTGACTCAATCAGATGGTATTTCTACACTAACTCACAGCCATGGCTTCCAAACAGATTCCATGAAGATGCAGTTCTTGAGGGACAGCGTAAGTTCATGGGAACACTTTGGAATACATATGCATTTTACGTATTATACGCAGATATAGATCAGTTCGATCCTACTAAGTATACTTTGGAATATGATAAGCTTTCAGTTATGGATAAGTGGCTGCTGTCGAAGCTTAATTCCGCAGTCAGAACATTTGACCAGAATATGAGTGCTTACAAGATTCCTGAATCAGCTGCAGCTCTTTCAGAGTTTGTGGATGAGATGAGTAACTGGTATGTAAGACGTTGTCGTGATCGTTACTGGGCTAAGGGCATGGAGCAGGATAAGATCAATGCTTACATGACTCTGTACACAGCTATCGTGACTATCTGTAAGACTGCTGCACCTATGATTCCATTCCTTACAGAGGCTATTTATCAGAATCTGGTAAGAAATGTAGACAAGGATGCACCTATCAGTATTCATCTGTGTGACTTCCCTGAGGTTAATGAGGATTATATTGATCCTGAACTTGAGGAAGCAATGGAAGAAGTTCTGAAGATCAAGACCTTTGGTAGTGCTGCGCGTAATCAGGCTAACATCAAGAATCGTCAGCCAATCGCACATATGTACATCAAGGCAGAGAAGAAACTGGATGACTTCTTCGTTGACATCGTTAAGGATGAGCTGAATATCAAATCAGTTGAGTTTAAGGATGATGTATCATCCTTCTCATCATACACATTCAAGCCACAGCTTAGAACGGTTGGACCTAAGTATGGAAAGATCGTTGGCGGAATCAGAGAGTACCTGGCTAATATTGAAGATGGTAATAAGGCTATGGAAACTCTGAAGGCTGAAGGTTCACTGAAGTTTGAAGTTTCCGGTCAGGAGGTTGAGCTTGCTGAGGAGGATCTCCTTATAGAGGTTGCTCAGAGCAAGGATTATGCAACTGAAGGTGATAACAGCGTTTCAGTTGTAATCGACACAAGACTTACTCCTGAACTGATCGAGGAAGGTTTCGTAAGAGAAATCATTTCCAAGGTTCAGTCAATGAGAAAGGAAGCTGATTTCGAGGTAACTGACAGAATCAATCTGTATGTGGACAATAATGACAAGATCGCTGAGATCATCATCAGAAATGATGATAAGATCAAGGCTGCTGTTCTTGCTGACCACATCATGGTTGGAAGTATGGCCGGCTTCACTAAGGAGTGGGACATCAATGGTGAGGATGTAACTTTGGGAGTCGCAAGATAACCAAGGCTAAAATAAAGGAGGAAACCCCGTATGAAGAAAATTGCAAAATTTGACAAGAAGAGTTTCAAAAAACAGGTTGCTGCGAATATTAAGACCCTGTACAGAAAGCCTTTAGAGGAGGCTAATCCACAGGAGATTTTCCAGGCTGTCAGCTATGCATGTAAGGACGACATTATTGACAGATGGATTGCAACACATAAGGTTTACAAGGATCAGAATGTTAAGAAAGTTTACTACCTCTCAATGGAATTCCTGATGGGTAGAGCGCTCGGAAATAACCTTCTCAACTTAGGATATTATCCAGAAGTCAAGAAGGCTCTTGAAGAGATGGGACTTGATATAAACTTTATAGAGGATCAGGAGAGAGACCCTGCACTTGGTAATGGTGGTCTGGGCCGTCTCGCTGCATGTTTCCTGGATTCTCTTTCAACTCTTGGATACCCTGCATATGGATGCGGTATCAGATATAAGTATGGTATGTTCAAGCAGGCTATTGTTGATGGCTATCAGCTTGAGGAGCCAGATGACTGGTTAAGAAATGGATTCCCATTTGAAGTAAAGCGTGCAGAGTATGCCGTTGAAGTAAAGTTCGGTGGATATGTAAGAGTTGAGAACAGAGATGGACGTAATCACTTCATACAGGAGGGTTATCAGTCTGTACGTGCCGTACCATATGATATGCCAATCGTTGGTTATGGCAACAACGTAGTTAATACACTTCGTATCTGGGATGCTGAGGCTATTCAGGAGTTCAACCTCAATTCATTTGATAAGGGTGAATATGAGAAGGCTGTTGAGCAGCAGAACCTGGCTAAGAATATCTGCGAAGTACTTTATCCAAATGATAATCATTATTCAGGTAAGGAGCTTCGTCTGAAGCAGCAGTACTTCTTCGTATCTGCATCACTTCAGAGAGCTATCCTTAAGTTCAAGGAGAACAACAAGAAGATTCAGGATCTGCCTAAGAAGGTTGTATTCCAGATGAATGATACACATCCTACACTTACAGTAGCAGAGCTTATGCGTATCCTCATGGATGTAGAAGGTCTTGAGTGGGATGAGGCATGGGCAATCACAACTAAGTGCTGTGCTTATACAAATCACACAATCATGTCTGAGGCTCTTGAGAAATGGCCTATCGAGCTCTTCTCCAGACTTCTTCCACGTGTATATCAGATCGTAGAAGAGATCAACCGTAGATATGTGATCAAGATTCAGGAGAAGTATCCAAACGATCCTAATAAGGTTAGAAATATGGCTATCCTTTATGATGGACAGGTTAAGATGGCTCACCTTGCTATCGCAGGTTCATTCTCTGTAAATGGTGTTGCAAGACTCCATACTGAGATCCTGAAGAAGAGAGAGCTTAAGGACTTCTATGAAATGAATCCTAAGTCATTTAATAACAAGACAAATGGTGTTACACAGAGAAGATTCCTTGCTCATGCTAATCCACTTCTTGCTAAATGGCTTAATGAGAAGATCGGAGAAGACTGGATCACAGACTTCTCTCAGATGGCTAAGCTCAAGACATATGTTGATGATAAGAAGTATCAGCAGGAGTTCATGAATATCAAATATCAGAACAAGCTGAGACTTGCTAAATATATCAAGGAGAACAACGGCATTGACGTTGATCCTAACTCAATCTTTGATGTTCAGGTTAAGAGACTTCATGAGTACAAGAGACAGCTTCTCAACATACTCCATGTAATGCATCTCTACAATGAATTAAAAGAGAATCCTGATTTCGATATGTACCCAAGAACATTTATCTTCGGTGCAAAGGCAGCTGCAGGATATAAGAGAGCTAAGCTTACAATCAAGCTCATCAATTCAGTTGCAGACGTAGTTAATAATGATCCAGCTATCAATAACAAGATCAAGGTTGTCTTCATCGAGGATTACCGTGTATCAAATGGTGAGATCATCTTTGCTGCTGCGGATGTTTCTGAACAGATATCTACAGCTTCCCGCGAGGCTTCAGGTACAGGTAACATGAAGTTCATGATCAATGGTGCTCCTACTCTTGGTACTATGGATGGTGCTAACGTAGAGATCGTTGAAGAAGTTGGTATAGAAAATGCATTTATCTTTGGCCTTTCAGCTGATGAAGTTATGAAGTATGAGCGTGAGGGTGGATATAATCCTATGGACATCTTCAATTCTAATCAGAATGTAAGAAGAGTTCTTACACAGCTCATCAACGGTACATTTAACGAAGATACAGAGCTCTTCAGAGATCTGTATGATTCACTTACCAAGGAAGATGTTTACTTCATCCTTAAGGATTTCGATTCTTATGCAGAGGCTCAGCAGAGAGTTGATGCTGCATATCGTGACCAGGAAGGCTGGGCTCGTATGGCTATGATGAACACAGCATGCTCCGGCAAGTTCTCATCAGATAGAACTATCGAAGAGTATGTAAAGGACATCTGGAAGCTTAAGAAAGTAGAAGTAGATTTATAAAGTGACATTTTCGTGGGGTTATAGAATTGCGTGATGGAATTATTAAGGTTAATCCGACGATGGATTTAATCTTTAAACGTAATTATATATTTAATTCATTTTATGCCAGTGGTACTTTCGATCTGGAAGGACACAAGATGGACTATCTGTACCATATCATGGCAGTTGAACTGCCAGGTAAGGAGATCAAGATAGGTACGTATTTTGTGCTTGCGGATCAGACTAAGAAGGAATTCATAGACGAAGTCCATTATTATGATGAAAAAGAAGTCATGGTGTCCGCTAATGCATTTCTTGCAAGGACACCTGACAGTGAAGTGTCAGGCAACATAGATAGAATTCAGATCCATGCTAGTATGGACGGAGTTTCTCTAGATATCAACCTCAGACCGCAGGGATTACCTCTGTGTCTGACTGATTCCGGAGAAGCATCATTAAATGATTCGGCTATGTACAATTTTACATATCCGGGAACATATACCGGCGGAACTATAACGCTGGGAAATGTTAGTACGGAGATTAAGGCTACGTCCTGGGTTGGTAGAGAATGGTATGGAAAGGCGGCATCCAGATTCAGCCTGCTCCCAACCAGAAGGATTGCGTCAGAAAGACCTGTTAAGAATGCCAAGGTTGGATGGGCTAGATTCTATTTTGTATTTGAAAATGGCGCGAAGGCAATGATCTGGATGAACTGCGTAGAGGGCGTTGAACGTGGCTGGGCCAAGTTCATAAAAACTGATGGTATTCAGAAGAATATCATGTGTCCTCTGGTTGCCAGCCAGATTGTGGAATTCTATAAAAAACCGGGTCCACTGAAACTTGATTTCTATGTAAGAGAATTGGATGTGCACCTTATAATGGGCGCTATTCCTAAGAAGTTGGATTTTGATGAGGAACTGATTCCGATGATCCATTCGCACGAGACACTCTGCATGGCTAAGATGAAGGGCAGAGGCATAGAACCTGTAAGGGGCTACTGTCATGCTCGTATCACCGGCAGATGGTTGTAATGTGAGATCAATGAGATATTTTTATGATGGAGGAATCGGTTGAAGATTATAATCTAATGACAGTGATTTGATTTATGTTGTTGTATTTGAGAATGGCTAACGTGTTCTCGTCAATTATTTCGCCGGGAACTATAGGAAGAATAGCCGGAGGGCAGTGCACAGATGTATCAGCTGCGATTCGGCCACAGATGGATTTAGAAACCTTCACAGTTTCAGTATCCATGAATAAAGTTTCATATGGCTGGTATTTAGCTACAGCATTATAGCGGAAGGTGCAAACAGCATCTTCCGTTTTGTTTTTGGTTTTTCCGTGTATGATTTCGCTGGCCTCGTGTGAAATGTTATTTCTATGACCCATGATTCTGATAATCGCCTTATAGAAATCTTCATAATCAGAATCTGGATTGCAAGGAGACCACATGGTTACCAGGTAGTCGCGGTCAGCGTATTCACATTCGATTCGGACTTCATCTGTGATGCTGGATGAATTGCTCTTTTCTGCGATGCTGGATGAATTGCCCTTTTCTGCGATGCTGGATGAATTGGCTTTCTCTGCAATATCGGATGACGATAATCCCTTACGAAGGATATCAGCAAGTGTTGTTCCACTAAGTCCGAAAGAACGCTGTGCATCGATAGTAATCTTCAGCGGTTCGTCGCCCATCAGAAGGATACCGGCTTCGGTCAGCTTTTCTTTTAATTCAGAGATTTTCTTGTGACAGTCCTGGTACATTTTATAACCATCTTCACTAAGGATTTTATTCGCTTTATCCAGTGAATTAAGTATCAGATATGATGGGCTTGTGGAACCGAACATGACCATAGCCTGTCTTGCTTCTTTTTCTATTCCCTTCGGAGCCGAATTGCTTACGTGGAGATATGCGCCTCCAGTAAGAACCGGAAGAGTCTTGTGTGCAGAATCGCATACAATATCTGCACCGAGAGTGATTGGATGGAGGTCATTTATATCCGCGCTGTTTCCACATTCTGATGTGGTTGTGTTTTCACATGTTGATGTGTCCGTAGTTGATATGAATCTGAGATACGAACCATGGGCGTTATCACACAATAGAAGAATGCCGTATTTGTGGGTCGTTTCAGCGAGCCCACGGATATCCAGTACATTTCCAAGATAATCAGGACTTGTCACGTAGATAGCTGATGGAAGGGCACCGTAATGCTCCACCTTGAATTCTTGTATACGCTCATCTAATCCTTCCGGAGTGATCAGGCATCTGCAAAGTGAAGTCTCGTCCTCGGAATACAGCCATTCAACGTCGAACTTAAGAAGCATGCATGCATCAAGAAAAGCCCTGTGCGCATTTCTGCCCGCAAGGATTGTCGGTGTATGCTTTATACCAATGTTATTAGGTGTTGAAGCGGCATGCTTTAGTGCTAGATAGCACATAGACTTTATAGATTGGCTTGAGCCGCCACATGAGTAAAATGTATGTCTTGTACCGAATAGTTCGGAGGCATTATTCTCGCTTTCCAGAATTATCCCGTCGGCCTCATAAAGAGAATCAGCACCGGAAATCTCAGTGATATCAAGGGCGTTGGAAATCAACCCCTGTCCAAAATTTGCATCGCTGTTTGGAATTACTCCCTGATCCCAATCCCCAGAACCTTTGTGCCCTGGCATATGAAGACGGACTACGCCTGAAGTGGAGTAGTCCGATGTGAAATCATTTATAGGGGTTGTTATATTCGTATTTTTCATAGTGCCTCCTAAACTGTAAGGTCTATGATATGCCATTAATTATTAATGGGGTTTTATTTTGTACTAACAACGTCTGAGGTCTTCTGTGTCATTTGACGCACAGTTATTGCAATCTGTATCATCGCTGCAATCAACGCTGGCTTTAGAATCGGAGTCGGCGTTAATATTGGCATCGGTCGCCTGACTGTCTGTCGAACTGGCCTTCTTAGGTACGATTCCTTCTGCATCATGTGCAACCTGGATCATAATGGCACATTCCATACGCTTTCTGAAAAGCTCACAGCCATATTCATAAATGCCCTTAACATCGCCTGTGGCATGATATGCGTTTGCGGCACATCCGCCTGAGCAGTAGAGCTTAGCCCAGCAGTCATTGCAGTCTGGACGGGCATAGGCATTGCAGAATCTGAATTCTTCCTGTGCTTCGGTGTTTGTAACGCCGTTCCACAGATCGCCAAGCTTGTACTTCTCCTCGCCAACGAACTGATGGCATGGATAAAGGTCGCCCCAAGGTGTAACGGCCATATATTCTGTTCCTGAACCGCATCCGGAAATTCTCTTGTAGATACAAGGACCGGACTTAAGGTCGATCATATAATGATAGAAAGTAATACTTCTTCCTTCTCTGTCTCTCTGAAGCATATCTTTAGCAAGTATTTCATACTGCTCCTTTAGAACTGGAAGGTCCTCGGCTGTAAGGGCAAGTGGGTCATCAGGACTGCATACAACAGGCTCCATAGATAGCTCATCAAATCCTAGATCAGCCATTGCAAAGATATCATTTGTAAAATCAGTATTTAAATGTGTATAAGTTCCTCTTATGTAGTAGCTCTTATCACCACGACGTTTTACTAATTCCTGGAATTTAGGGATTATCTTGTCATAGCTTCCGTTGCCAGCAAAATCCTTACGGGTCCTGTCATGAACCTCTTTACGACCATCAAGGCTAAGCACTACATTTGACATTTCTTTATTACAGAAATCGATGACATCATCATCGATAAGAACTCCGTTAGTGGTGAGAGTGAAGCGGAAATTCTTGCCTGCTTCCTTCTCGATTGAACGAGCGTACTCGACGATCTGCTTGCACACATCCCAGTTCATAAGAGGCTCTCCGCCGAAGAAGTCCACCTCGAGGTTGTGCCTTGTTCCAGAATGAGCGATCAGAAAATCGATAGCAGCCTTTCCAACTTCAAAGCTCATGAGCGCTCTGTCGCCGTGATATCTGCCCTGGCTTGCAAAGCAGTACTCACAGTTAAGATTGCAAGTGTGTGATACATGAAGACAAAGAGCTTTTATGACATCGCCACTGCGTCTCTTGAACTCGCCTGCGAGAGGAGCGTATGTATCCTCGGTATAGAGTTTATGGTTTTCCTTGAGAGTGCGGACATCATCTATACATAGACGGATATCTTCTTCGGTCACGTCTGGACGGTCGCCGTATCTCTTCATTATCTCAGCAACGATTTCATCTTCGCTGTTTGTAGGAAACATTTCAATTATATCGTAAGCTACATCGTCCACATTATGCACCGAACCGGAGCATGTATCGAGAACTATGTTGTAGCCATTAAGTTTGTATTGATGTACCATTTGGGTTCCTCACTTAGGGTTTTCTTCAACAAAAATGCCGCCTGTTTCGGCGGCACTCTTGTTATTTTTCACACTGCTGATTAGCTACGCCACAGCTTGTCTTACAAGCACTCTGACATGATGTCTGGCACTCGCCGCATCCGCCTGTCTTTGCGCTTTCACAGAGATCTTTTGTCTCAAGTGTCTTAATTCTCTCCATGATATTCACCTCTTAAATAATAATTAGGATTAAAACCTATGAAAGATAGTATCACAAAAAAAGAGTATTGGCAAGTTTAGGGTTTATAAGGTTATGTGATTTTTTTGGACTGCGTGCGGGTGACAAGACTTTTATAACTCAATCCGCACGCGCCCCAACAGAATAAAGGCTTTTTCGGGATTAAGTGTGCGGTTAGCAAGAGGAAACTATCTCAACCCGCACGCGCCCCAACAGAATAAAGGCTTTTCCGGGATTAAGTGTGCGGGAAGCAAGAGGAAACTATCTCAATCCGCACGCTATTTCATAGAATAAAGGCTTTTTCGGGATTAAGTGTGCGGGAAGCAAGAGGAAACTATCTCAACCCGCACGCGATACAACAGAATAAAGGCTTTTTCGGGATTAAGTGTGCGGAAAGCAACCGGAAATTAATCAAAACCGCACGTGCCACGACAAAATCAAAGGATTCAAGGAATTTCGCGTGCGGATAGCAAGAGGAATTTGCCTCAACCCGCACGCCATCCCACAGAATAACGCCATCCCACAGAATAACGCCATCCCATAGAAGTTAATAAACTAATTATCCTATCTTAAGATTTATTTAAGAAAAAATTGTTACTATGTCTGCTATAATATCTATATTGTTGATTTTTTGACAGTGTAAAACCATGGATTGCTAGGGTGTGGTAGCTTGCCTCGCCCCAGTCTTTATGGTATAGTCAGAGGGTTGAGGGAATAAACAAATTAAACATTTTCGGAGGTTAAGATGGAAGAGCAGAGTACAATGCAACAAAGTCCAATGCAACAGAATCCTAATCAGCAGAATTCAGCAGCATTTGATAAGAAAAAGGCGAAGAAGAAGGGCGGCGCTAAGAAATGGATAATTATAATAGCTGCCGTTGCAGTTGTATTTATCATTGGAGCAGTTGTTTTATTCAAAAGTTTTATGAATAAGGCAAAGAGTGCTATGGATAACAAGACTGTTGTTCAGGAGTATGGAATGCATGATATGACTTCTTATATTAGTACAAAGGGTACTGTTGAGAGTCAGAATGTACAGTGCATATCAACCAGACTTCAGTATCCTATTGATGAGATCAAGGTATCAGTAGGTGATAAGGTTAAGAAGGGTCAGGTTGTATGTACCATCGAAACTGATGATATAGATAAACAGATAACTAATCTCGAGAGTAAGGCTTCTGACGAAGAGAGAGCTCAGGCTAAGCAGCTTGAGACATCACGTCATGGTCTTGAGAATGCTCGTAAGAGTTCAAATGTTGAAATTAGTTCTGCAGCTGAAGCACTTGATGAAGCAAGAAAAGAATATGAGAGTGCAGTGGAAGCTGTTGAACCTGCTTATGCTGCAGCTACTGCTGCACAGACTGCATATGAGACAGCTTATGAAAAGGCAACTCCTGGTGATGCAGTTGCAGAGGCAGCACTCAAGGATCTTAAGAAAGCTTATGAAACAGCCTATGCAACAGCCGTAGCAGCTGATGAAAGTGTTGAGCTGAAGAAGGCTGCATATGATGCAGCAGTAAAGGCTTACAATAAGACAGTAGAAGCAAGTGGTGAAGCTATTCAGAGTGCTCAGGATACTCTTGATATGACATCTATCACTGTATCCAGTGTATCTGAGCTCACTATTCAGCTTGCTGAATTATATGAGCAGAAAGAAAATTCAGTAATTAAATCAGATGTATCTGGTATCGTAACTTCTGTTAGTGGAACAGAGGGACAGGTATGCCAGGGAACTATTCTTCAGATTGAAGATAATGAAAACCTCCAGATTAAAGTTGAGATAAAAGAAAGAGATATATTTAAAGTTAAGGAAGGTCAGGAAGTAACCATATCAAATGATTCTCTTCAGGATATAGCTGCAGAGGGTGTAGTTGATAAGGTTGTAAACTTCGTGGCTTCATCAGAGGACGCATCAACTAATCCTCTTATGCAGGGAGCAACTCAGAAGTCATCAGGTTATTCAGCAGTTATAAAGGTAACAAGCGGTGATGGACTTCTTCTTGGTATGACTGTTAAGACTAAGATTGCTATGGGTGCAGAGAGCTCACTTTTCAGTGTTCCATATACAGCTATCATTACTGATTCTGATGAGACTTCAAAAGTATATATTGCAAAAGAAGTTGCAAATGGTATGTATCAGTCTGAGGAAGTTGAAGTAGAAACAGGTGAGGTTGGTGACTATTATACAGAAATCGTTAGTGGAGACCTTAAGCAGGGTGATCTTGTAATTCTATATCCGGATACAATAACATCAGGTTCATTATTTGCTATAGAGAAGCAGGATGTTAAGGATGCTCAGGATGCTGAGGAATCTGCAAGTGAAGAATCAAAGGATAGTACAGAAGAATAGGAGTGTGCCATATGAGTCGAGTTATAGATATGCGGCACATTAACAAGAAGTACTACGAAGGTCAGGAAAATGAGCTGCATATATTACACGATATAGATTTGACAGTCGATGAAGGGCAGTTTGTATCTCTGGTAGGTGAATCAGGTTCAGGTAAATCAACTATGATGAATATCATGGGTGCTTTGGACAGACCTACCAGTGGCGAGTATTTTCTCAGCGGCGGTGACATATCCCAGATGGATGATGAACAGCTTAGTGAGATAAGAAATATGGAGATTGGCTTCGTATTTCAGAGCGCTTGTATGATACCTAGGATAACAGCCCTTGAAAATGTAGAAGTGCCCCTTATGTATGCGGGCTACGGCAAGAAAGAACGCCGCGAGAGAGCTATGTACCTTTTGGAAATGATGGGCATGGCTGAAAGATATAATCATAAATCCAACGAGCTTTCAGGTGGTCAGAATCAGAGAGTGGCTATAGCAAGGGCACTTGCTTGTGAGCCTTCACTGATCCTTGCGGATGAGCCTACAGGAGCCCTGGATTCTAAAACAGGACATAAGATTATGGATATATTCCATAAGCTTCATGATGAACAGCATAAAACTATAGTTCTTATAACTCACAGTAAGGAACTGGCTGCAGAGACAGAGAGAATAGTAACCATCAGCGACGGATATATAATGTCTGATGAATATAATCAGTTCTTCAAGGCAAGACGTGATGCAAGAAACTCAGATCCGGATGCAGACAAGATGAGTTATTCTACTAGTGGCGATGTTGTTATTACTGAGCAGAAGGGAGGTAACGAGTAATGAAATTTACAGAAAACCTCCGACTGGCATGGGCGTGTGTCAAAGCTAATAAAATGCGCTCCATCCTGACAATGCTTGGTATCATTATAGGTATTAGTTCGGTTATCACTATATCTACCATAGGTTCCACCCTGAGGCAGACAATAGAAAAATCCGTCAGTGATATGTCCGGTGCAAACCAGCTGGCAGGATACTATTATGATCCAACTTACGAATATGAGGAGCTGCCTCCACCAATCACGTTCCAGGATATGATAGATTATAAAAAAGCCTTTTCGGGCCAGGTTTCCCAGGTCAGCAGTATGGTGCAGCTGGGATCATCAGTTTACTCTACAAGCGAGAATGATGTAAATGTAGAAGTAACCGGCTCAACAGAAGGATACTGTCGTATCTCTAATCTTGATTTTATATATGGTAGAGATATTAATTTTGATGACAGCATAGGCAGAAAGAAAGTCTGTGTAGTATCAGACCTTTTCGTAAAATATGCTTTAGGCGGTGGAAATCCTATAGGAGAACCAATTGAGCTGACTCTTGAAAGTGGAGATGTTATGACTCTCTACATCATCGGAGTATACAAATATGACCAGAATAAGGTAAATGGATTAGGAGCTGCAAAGCAGGAAGAAAAAGATATATCAACACCGCTGATTGTTCCTTACAGCGAAGCTGTGGAAGTTCAAGGCGGTAATCTGGAAGATTATGATGCCGGTATGTTCTATTTCTTCTCAGAAGAAGGCGTAGAACCTAAAGACCTGATGGATGCAACATCAAATTACTTCAATAGAAAGCTTGATAAGAACTCTCAGCTCATATTCCAGTGCGAAAGTCTGGAGCAGATACTTGGACGAATCAGCAAGATACTCGATGTCGTTACACTCGCTATCTCAGTTATAGCAGCCATATCGCTTATCGTTGGTGGTATCGGAGTTATGAACATAATGCTTGTATCTGTTGTGGAGAGAACTAAAGAAATCGGTATCAGAAAAGCATTGGGTGCGAAGAACAAGGTTATCGAAATGCAGTTCCTGGTTGAAGCTGTGTTCATCTGTGCAATTGGTGGTTTCATTGGAATCGTGATGGGACTTATCAGTGGTGGACTCGTATCAGTAATTGCAAAAGCCTTGATCGGCCAGTCAGAGATGCTACAAGGGTTAAATGTAGCGGTAACACCACCGTTTACAGCGATAATCATATCCTTCATATTCTCCATGCTGGTAGGTATCATATTCGGTCTTTATCCTGCTAGAAGAGCAGCAAGACTCAGCCCTATCGATGCACTTAGATATGAGTAATTAATATCTCTTGACAACCCATAAATATGTGTTGTATGTTTATATCGATTTAGCAATAACATAAGGAGATTTTTGTATTATGATATTTGATAAATTGGTAGAAATAATGATGGATCGTCTCTCAGTTCAGCCACAGGATATAACGCTGGATACGTCATTTAAGGATGACCTGGCAGTTGATTCACTAGATCTGTATGATCTTGTTATGGCAATGGAAGAGGAGTTCAATGTTGAACTTCCACAGGAGAGACAGGGTGAGATA